>JAHJLU010000809.1 GCA_018821745.1 Myxococcota bacterium
CAGCGAAAGCTCCCGGCATTTTATATACCAACGGGATCGACTCAGGGCCGGATGGACCCTTCAGGGAAAAATCCCGCCCCCCGTCATAGGAAAAAGAGCCTGGAAAAATCCCGCGGTATGGTTCTCATGGCTGAAATCAGCCAGCTTCTTTTTGACCACCCACGCCTTTACCAATGCCAAACTACGCGGGCTCTCCCTTGCAATTGCTCAAAATGGCAGCGTTACGCTGGAGACCCCGGCTCCTGGCCTTCTTCCCCTGGCACAGGCTCTCACCACTTCCCGCTTCGCCAAGGTCCCCTGCGGGGCCCCGAAGCGGCATGTTCGTGTCACTTTCACCTCGCCAAAGGCTCCCCTTCCCCAACCATAAACCCCCGGGGACACGCCTCCCCGCCCCGGAAGAAGGCGCTGGCCACCCTCTCTTAAGGACTGAAATCGTTTCATTTAATGCTCATAATGCCCAAAGATTTTACGCGATTGTATTTTATCACTGGAATTGTCTGAAAAACTCAGTATAAACTGTCTTCACCGGAGGGTTAAGAATGGATAATACACCTGTTAACGATGCAGTACATGCGCAAAATGGTAACACGTCCTTTGAAATAGTCTCTCCTGTGCACGGCTCCAACAAGGTCCGTTACACACGCCCAAACGGAAAGGAAGTGCTGGTTCTGCTTTCGGGAAAGATGAAAGTCCGATTCCCCAAAGAGAGCTCCATGGATATTCCAAGAGACAAACCCGTGGTGGTTGAAAAGCCATACAATCTCTACTGCCCTGATGGTCCGGGAACGGGAAGAGCACTCCGAATAACGGTCAATCCTTAGAAGAGCCCGTTTTTCCATGCCCCGGCGGCATTACCTTAACAAATTATCGGCGAGGAGCGTTTTGTGCGTATTATCACGGGTACTGCTGAAGTCTCAGAAAAACAATACACACTAAATTTTGTCAGAGAGAGCGATGTGTCCCTGCAGTGGACACTGGCGGCACAGTACCATCTCTTCACCACCGCATCACGAAACAGCGAAGACCAGAACCCCACCCTCATGGTGAGCACCATCAGCGAGCCCGCAGTCATGCTGGGCCGGTTTCAGCACCCGCAATCAACGCTGAAAGAGAACGTGTGGGATGAATATCCCGTGCTCCGTCGGCTCAGCGGCGGGCCCGCCATTTTCATGGACACGGGCTCCGTCTTCATGAGCCTCATTATTCCCAACTACCAGCACCACCTGAAGCCCCAGTCGATTCGCAATCTGCCCAAGAATCTCAATGACATCATGCTTTCGGCCCTGAGAGCCGAGGGGCTGTCACTCTCCCTGGCGGCCTCCGACGTGCTCACCAAACGGGGCTACGAGATCGGTGGACTCGGGTTTGAGATCAACAACAACGTGGCCGTCTGGGAGTGCTGGCTGGGAGTCAACTCCGCTGTCGCCCTTCCCCAGTCACTCTCCAATTATCCACCCCTCTCCGATGATGCCTTCAACCGAAACTCGGAGGCTATCTCAAAAATCGTGGACGATGAGACCCTCCCCGAGTGGGGCTTCTCTTTCGTGGAGATGATCCCCATTAAATTCAAATCGGAGGAAGTCACCGCAGCTGAGTTCCAGTGGCGCTGGCTTGACCGGGAGCGCATCAACGGCCTGCTTGATCGTGTCACCGTACCGAGGGAGCCCGAACTCAAGGGCTTCACCCTCTCCCGCCTGATTGAAGATTATATCGGCTTCGTACAGGCTGCCTGTATCATCAATGATGCAGGAATCATCCAGGAAGTCCGGATCTTTGGTGACTTCCTCGCCGACACCGACGGAATCCGTCTCCTCGAAGAGAAGCTTCGCTGGTCGCCCCTTAAAAAGCGTCCCATCGCCCTCATCATCGACGATATCCTCGGCTCCCAGGGGCATGTCATCCTGGGCCTCAAGCGACTGGGCTCCATCCTTGAGGCCATCATGGACGCCGCCTCCCGCGAGACGACCTGACCCCCATCACCTGACAGTCCATTGAACAACACGAATTCCGGGACAAACCCGTGGTGAAATACTGCCCCAGGGTCAATTGGTAGCTTTGGCCACTGGAATGGAACTGAAGTCCCAGGGAGACAACTCGGGGATGGGATCAGAATTTGAAGAGGGTGTTGAGGAAGAGACCGGAATAATTCAGATCTTTTGTATTTTTTTCAGAAAAAACGGTCTGGTAGTTGAGGGACACCGCAAAGTTTTTAGAATAGTCGAAGGTTGCCCCGGCGATGATCCGGCTCCAGGTATCTTCCGAGTTTTCTTCTTTGAGCATGGAGTACGTCCAGAAGATACTGAATTTTCCATACTTGAGTTTGAGGTAGGGGGCGACAAGCATTCCCCCGTCATCACCATCGACATTGGAAGAGCGCATCATAAACTCCACGAGCAAGTCCACATATTTGTGGTTGAAGGAGAGCGCACCGCCATAGAGCATGGTTCGGTTCGTAGTGCCGCTGTCATCTTCAGCTTCCGTTTTGCCATATAGGTGGAGCCCCAGCCTGGAGAAATGCGACCCCTTCTGACCGGCCAGGGGATAAACTGAGAGCCGGGCGGCGGTCATGAGATTGAGCGGCTCCTGCCCCTCGGTCTGGGTCTTGTAGCCGACACCGTTGAAGACACCCACCTGATACTGGATCATAGAATCAAAAACACTCCCAACAACAGAGAGACCAGTGTCAGCGGAGTCCCCCAGTTTGTAATAGTCCAGTCCGGTCTTGTAAACGTACCGGTACCCCATGATTTTGTCCATGACACCAATCCAGGGTGACGGCTGCTGCCCAAACCGTATCTCCATGTCTTCGAGGGGTTTGACGGTGAAATAGGCATACTTGATGTAGCCGAGCAGCGGAGTCTTAAGCCCCGTGGCGTCACCGGTGAAATTTTCGAAGTCCAGGGTTGTGCGCATGGAAAACATTTTGTTGAGTGAGGCGTTGACCGTCACATACATGCGGGTGGTGTTGAATGCCATCTCCGCACCGTCGTTCCCGTTGTCCGAGAGATCCATGCCCAGGTTTCCATGATACTCGCCGGAGACCGACACCTTTTTCTGGGCACTGGCGCTGCTTGAACTCCCCATGAGCAGAACAGCAAACAATAATGCAGATTTCATAAACACTCCTGTGGGCACCGTGGTGGGTACCTGGTCGAGAAATCCTCACTGTGTCAGTACGTGAATGTACTCATAAATGCCCCATGGATGATTATTTTGAGAAAGGGGGTTATTCAGGAGAATCTACCAAACTTCGAGTTTGAGTTTGGCGTTGGCTTTTTTCAGTGCTGCCACATCTTTGTCTTTGAACTGCTTTTTATTCACGTAGACGTACTGGAGTTTCGCGGCTTTATCGACGCCTTTGAAGCTGTTGACCTTGGTCTTGCGAATTCTCAGGGTGCTCAGTTCGGGCAGGGAAGCCACAACGGAGACGTCTTTGACATCGGTCTCTTCCACGTTGAGGTAGTGAAGTTTTTTCAGGCCTTTGAGAGGAGCAAGATTTTTCACCTTGGTCTTGTCAAGGTAGAGGCTGCCCAGTCTGTCTTTTCCTTTGAGAGGAGTGATATCGGCGACCAGGGAACCGGAGGCATAGAGGCTCCAGAGTTCTTTCAGGTCTTTGATGGGTTTGAGATCAGAGACTTTGGTGTTCTCAATGGAGAGAGTGCTGAGTTTGTCGAGTTTTGCGATGGGCTTCAGATCGGTGACGAGAGTGTCAGCGATGTAGAGGCTGGAGAGTTTCGCCAGACCTTTAACAGGGGCGAGATCTTTCACCTGGGTTTTGGAGAG
>JAHJLU010000076.1 GCA_018821745.1 Myxococcota bacterium
ACGGGCTCCGGTAAGACCACAACCCTCAACATCATCTCCAACTTCATCCCCGACGGTGAGCGCATCATCACCATCGAGGACGCAGCAGAGCTCCAGATTCAGGGGGATCACTGGATCCAGCTGGAAAGCCGCCCGCCCAACATTGAAGGGACCGGCGCCATCACCATCCGCGATCTCATGAAGAACACCCTGCGTATGCGCCCCGACCGAATCATCGTGGGTGAGTGCCGAGGCGGCGAGGCCCTGGACATGCTCCAGGCCATGAACACCGGTCATGATGGCTCCCTCACAACTATCCACGCCAACACCCCCCGTGACGTCCTCGCCCGCCTGGAGACCATGGTACTCATGAGCGGCATGGATCTGCCGGTTCGCGCCATCCGGGAGCAGATAGCCAGCGCCGTTGATATCATCGTGCAGCAGACGCGCTTCTCCGATGGTACACGCAAAATCACCTACATCTCCGAGGTAACGGGGATGGAGGGTGAGATCATCACCATGCAGGACATCTTCCAGTTCAAGCAGGAAGGATACGACGAGCAGAACAAAGTTCTTGGTCGCTTTATCGCTACTGGTTTCATGCCCAAATTCTACGATGATCTGCGCCGCAAGGGCATCCCTGTGGATATGTCCATTTTCCGCGAAAATTAATTCACTCCTCTTCATTCTTTTTTGTATTTCTGCTAAAATGGGGTGTTCCAACAGCCTGGGACAAATTCTCTCATGCTGTTTTCCGGTGAGAAAAGCGAGGAAACGCCCGTGTGGTCAGTAGTTGTTTATGATCAAAATCAAACCGAGATAGGTCGCTCCGCGATCCTCCCCGACCAGGTAATTTACCTGGGGAGTGCACCGGAGAATCACGTTGTCATCCCCGACGGCACCATCCCTCCGCAGCAGGCATACCTGTATCTCACCGAGGGCTACCCCGTCGTTGAAGACGCGGGGACCGGTTCCACTGTTCTCGATGGCTACCAACTCACAGAAGCAGCCTATATCACCGGGGACAACCAGATTGTTTTCGGCGCTTATTCGCTCTATGTTTTTTACGAAGAGGTCGAGGCACTCCCTCCGCCTCCCGACGACCTCCCTCCGCCTCCTCCGCCTCCCGACGACATGGTGGTTTATCCACCCGCGGCTGAATACGGCGATGAGTATGTCGCCCAGTCCCAGCCTGAATATTCCGGGGAGCAGTATGCTCCCGAAGAGTATGCGGCGCCTGCTTCCGGCGGCATGCTCCTGGAGAATCAGCCCTACGAAGATTACTCCAGCCCCGACCCTGCAATGGAGGAGGCTGGCGTCCAGTTCGGCGCCGACGCGGTCCTTGCCATCGAAAACAAGGAACTGAAACTCATCGCCCGGGAGGGCTATCTGGACGGCCGAGAGTTTGTCCTGGCCTACGACGACACCTTCGATATCGGCCGCTCCCCCGAGGTGGAAATCCTCGTGGACGACCCCTCTGTGTCCCGCGTCCACGCAAGGCTCAAGCTGGAAGCCGGCGGGACACTCACCATTCAGGATCTGCGCTCCACCAACGGCACCTTTATCAACGGCAAACTGGTCAAGCGGGACATCGCCTCCCTGGGCGACCGTATCCGTATTGGAGAGATCCCCTTTCTCTTCACCACCAGCACCGATTCATCTTCCGGCGACACCTCAGGCATCGCGGGCCTCTTCAAGTCCAAAAAATTCATCTTTGTGGCCTCGGGTCTCTTCTTCTTTATGACATTGGTAGTGGTCCTGAAAGTCGCCATGAAGAACCGGCCGGTGAAAAAGAAATCCATCGTTGCAAAGAAGATCGACTTCCAGGAGTCATTGAACCTGCAGGTCGCCAGACTCAAGGCCGAAGCCAAATCACTGGCTGAAGTTGATCAGTGGGACGCCGCCATCTCCAAATACAAATCCGCGCTCTCCCTGATGCCCGACGATAAATCCATCAAAGAGTCTCTCTCACATGCCACTTTTGAGAACCGCAACTTCAAGGTCTTTACCCAGGCACTGGAACTCAAAAACCGCATGAACCATGAGGGGCGTCTCGCCGCCCTGGCCAAGTTCGCGCAGATCGATAAAAAGAGTCAGTATTACCGTTCCGAGTTGGCTCCCATTATCATGGACCTGAAGAAGGCGCTGGCCAGAACCCACAGGGACAGCGGTCTGGCTGAAGCCAAATCCAACTATCCCCTCAAGGCCGGGGAGAACCTCTGCGCCTATTTTGAGCTGGACTCCGGTCTGGACGATCTGCGCGGTGAAGAGAAAATCCGCCTTGAGCTTCGGCACTTGCACCGCGCAAATCGGTGGAACAAAAAATTCCACGTCTGTACTGCTCCCCGCTACCTCCATGCACGAATTATGGCCGCCGACGTAGCCACCATCAAGGCGGGAGAGCAACTGAAGAAGCTCTATTTCAAGGGTATAGCTGATGCCGTCATCTCCTATTTCGCAGGAAACCCCAAAGACGCAATCCTCAAACTTGACGAGCTCACAAAATCCTGGCGTGGCAAACGGGTATATAAGGACCACATCGCCAAGATTATCGAGCTCAAGGAGCAGATGCAGAATATTATTCAGAGCTATGAGGCCGGTGAGACAAAGATTCAGCAGAATAATCTTGATGGTGCTCTGGCAGAGTGGAAGACCTTGCTCAAACTCGACGAGCAGATCTGTGGGAAAACCATCAAATCCCGCTACCGGCGCAACGTGGCAAACCGTCTCGCCTCCCGCTACTACAAAGACGGGAAAAAAGAGCTCGCGTTCCTGCGCTACGAAGAGGCATTCAAGCTCTTCAGTCATGGACTCGCCCTCGATCCCGACGACACAACCGAGCTGCGCGCAGGTGTCAAAGAGCTTGAGCAGAAAGCCCTGGAGCTTTTCGACGAGGCCATTGGCGCCCAGCAGTCGGGTAACCCTGCCCTGGCGAAAAAACTCTCCACGCGTATCCTTAATATGACTCTGCCCGATTCCCCAACGCACAAAAAGGTTCAAAAGGCATTGGGCAGCAAATAGAACATGAGGGCACCAGTGTACCGCCCTGAACTCTTTACACTGCTTGTGTTTCCCTTTTTCCTTTCATGCCAGCCACAGGCTCCCGAGCAGGAGGCGGAGTCCTTCCCGGTTGTGGCTGTTGCGACGGTCAAACCCCTGGCCAAAAAACCCGATGCTCCCCCGGACGCACCCAGGGTGATGGAGGCGCGGCTCCACCTCCGCTATAAAAAGAAGGTGCTCACGGGGACCCTCACGATCTCCCTGCAAAAGCCTCGCACCAGTCCCTTCGTACTTTTCCATGATCCAAACCTCGTTGTCCAGAGGGCGACCTCCAGCGGGAAGAGCGTCACCTGCTCTCCCTCTCCCGGGGGCACTCGCTTCGTCCCGACCGCGCCACTCCAGTCCATGAAACTCGGCATCGCGCTCAGGCGCCGTGGTCTTGTCATTTTGAGAAACAATGACCTGGAGGCACACGCCCTGGTGATTGACCCGCTGCCATCCGACCTTGCCAAAAACTCCGCGACAAAATGGCACATGACCATCACCTTTCCTGAAGACCTCAACCTGGTCTTCCCCGTGGAGAAACCCTCGGGCACTAATAAAATTTCGCTTCCGATCCAGGGCCGCGTCGAGCTGCTTTGGACCAAAGGCAACGCCCCCTTCCTCAACCTGCCCAAGAAGACCCTCATTGGCTATGCTGCAAAGGGCGACATCCTGGCCCGTCTCAACGAATACCAGAAGGTTCTGGATACCTGGTCCTCCATATTTCCCTTTCCCGCAGGGAAAAGCCATGTTATCTTTCTGAAATCCCCCCAGAACCTGCCTTTTCGCCACCTCAGGGTCCTTACCCTCCCCATTAAAGCCCGTCATGTGCTGTACTCGGAGCTGGGATCACTTATCCCGGCGTTTCCTGGAAAATCGGGCAGCCTCGCGCGCCAGGGGATGACCGAT
>JAHJLU010000810.1 GCA_018821745.1 Myxococcota bacterium
ATGCCCGTGGGGAGAACAATGTCAGCATAAGTATTGGCCTGGGACCTGTTTTCCGAGGGCAAGAGCGCAATCGAGAGTCCCCGGGAGGGGCTGAGTGCTTGAGACACACCGTGGCACACCGCCTCCATCACCCCGTCTCTTCCTCCGCACAGAATCGAAACACCACGTTCGGCGAGCCCGCGCCCGATGGCCTGGGACCAGTGGTAAATTTCCCCGCTGACAGTTCCGGAGCTTCCACAGATTGAGACTACGACTTTGTGATGCATTGCAGAGACCTCTTCAGCCCCATGGGGCTGAGGCACTAGACACACCGGGAGTGCTGCACGCCCTCCACCATATTCAGGTTATTGAGAAAGAAAAAAAGTGTACTGAGGCCGCTTTATCGCACGATGGCGAGTTTCTCGGTAATGGCGGTTGTGAAGGTGTTGACGTCGGCAAGAGCGCTGTCTTCACCCATGAGCTCCATGGTCTCGAGATTGATCCAGGCATTGAAGGGGAAGGCTGCGATGCTCATGTAACGCTGGAATAAATATTCGGGATCATAGGTCAGAAAAACGTTGTCAAAACCGTCGAGGTTTTTCTGGTTCATGTATATCTCGGCGTAGGTAGCGCCAGAGTCGTATCCATTCTGATCCTGGACGACAGCGGTGAGAAAAAGCACCTTGTCGGCATAAGTATCTGCAATACTGCTGGCGAGCACGTCGGCCTGCACACCACACCAGTAACACCAGCCGGCAGAGATGGTGAGGAGGATGAGTTTAAATCCCTGCTCTTTGTATTTGTGAAGATCCTTCATCCAGGCGATCCCAGATTCATCGGCGATGAGCTCAGCACTTTCACCCACGGGGATGAGAGGGAAGTTTTCAACTATCTGGTATGTCTTCAGCCCGTAGGGGGGACAGGGATAGGTCGTGGGACCACAGGTGGGGGCAATATACTCTTCGGTATTATCCTGCGGAAAATCCAGATTAACCGTCGTTTTATCAGCGGCCTTGGTCAGGGAAGAGTTTCCAGGATCCCCTTCATTTTCAGAACAGGACAGGGCAAGGAAACTGAATATGGTTAATAAAACAATTGAAAATCTTTTCATAATGGGCACCTCACTGTTGACAAAACGTCAACTTTTTTATACATCTTTTTTCTACGGAGGCAAGCAAAAATGCTGCGAAAGACCATACCCCTCATATTCCTTTTCATTCTTATTCCCTTCACTTCAATATCTTGTGACGACGACGCATCCAGTGAAAAAGTTGGTTCACCCTGCGACGAAACCACTGATTGTGATGGGGTCTGTAACACTGCCGTGCCCGGAGGCATGTGCATCAAGCCCTGCAGCGATGTCGACCTCTGCGGCAGCGGAACTAACTGCCTCCCCTTCTCCGATACGGAGAGCTACTGTGTTCCCACCTGTACCACAGTTGATGATTGCAGGGACGGGTATGTGTGCGCCAATGGCATGTGTCGTCCACCGGTTCCTCTGGGTGGCATCTGCGAAGAGACAGAAGACTGCGAAGCTTGTGAGACGCAGACCTCATGCCCTGAAGGAAAAACAGTGGAATGCAATGAGGGAATTTGCTCCATTCCCTGTTCCCAGATGGACGAGTGTCCCAGCACAACCTACTGCGGGCTGTCAGGCGACGCGTACTGGTGCGTCGCCGTCGATTTCGAGCAGGGAGAGAATACCTTCGGTGACTCCTGCGCTCAGGGCACCTGCGCCGATGACTTCACCTGCCTTGAAATGGGAACAGACAATATTCTTTCCTACTGCTCCAAGGAATGTACCGTCGATCGTGACTGTCCGCCGAGCATGCGGTGTGCCGATAACGGAAGCGGAAGCAATTGGTGCCTGAAGCGAAAAAATTGTGACACCTGCAACATGGATGGCCAGTGTGGATTCCAGACCGACCGCTGCGTAACAGCAGATCCGGCCAAGGCCGACGCCACCTATTGCTCCGTCGCCTGTGATCCGGATCGCGCGGGGACCTGCCCCGTGGATTATTCATGCATGCAGGGGTACTTCTGCGAGGATC
>JAHJLU010000077.1 GCA_018821745.1 Myxococcota bacterium
CAGGGACCGAACACAACAGAGGGCGCCACGCTGCCATCGAGTGAGACCACGCCGAAGGGCTGATCCGTGCCGAAGGTGGTGTCAAAGGAGAGCGGCTTCTTGGTATCGTTGAGGACGGTCAGGGTCGCCGGTGACGGAATCCCTTTTACCTTGGCCTTTGGCTTTACCGAAGTTCCGCCGCCGCCCATGGGAACGGATGGCCCTGTGGCGATCATGGCACCGGGCTTCATTACTCCCTCAGCCGGGGGTGCCCCGGTCTTCCCCGTGGATCCCCGATCCTTGCTGCAGGTCCATAATGAACTCACCATAACAATAACGAAAAAGAATCTCATATTACTCCTCCAGGGACATTGTGGGCAGCCCCAACACAAAGGCCCAACATACCACAAATCCTCTGATTTCTCCCCGGGCAAATTTACTGCGCACTATTTCAGATCAGATAAATCTCCGGGGAGGAGCATATGGGATCTGGACTTTCCGGGACAAATACAGGCATACTTGCTCACGAGGTCTGCCATGAAACAAATCCCCTATGTAGTGGTTATGATTTTTGCCCTGGGATGCTCCAAGGGGAGCAAAGATTCAAAAGAGCCGGGCACGCCCCAGGAACCCGTGAAAAAAACGCTCCCCACAGCTGCGATGAAACAGGCAGTCGCTGTGGTAACCCCCACGGATCCCCCGAAGGCCACGGATCGGGCCGACGAAATCATAAAAAGAATAGGTGTGCTGCCCAAGGGTTATGCAGTGAAAAAAATCGCTCCCGGTCAGCTGCAGATTTACTCACAGCCCATGAAACGGAGAGGATTCACCAATAACAACGGTATCGGTATCCCCGATGGGGTG
This sequence comes from Myxococcota bacterium, assembly GCA_018821745.1. Taxonomy (GTDB): domain Bacteria; phylum Myxococcota_A; class Polyangia; order HGW-17; family HGW-17; genus SZUA-580. The sequence continues at coordinate 844 of JAHJLU010000077.1, forward strand.
GTGACCATTGACATCTCCATCCTGAGAAAGTTTTCCCAGGCTGAGGTGTGGACCATGAACAAATACCTCAAAAGCCTCCTGGATTCCATGCCACCCCAGAAGAGCAAGGACAACCTGAAGGCGTGGCACAAACAGAACGCTCCGGTGCTGCAGAAAATATCGAAGCTCAATGAGTTCCTCCCCACCCACTACGATGCGGTGTCGAGCTTTCAAATGAACTCCGGTTTCCTCCCCGCAGACAAAGCCGACATGGCGACTTATCAATCCATCAAGGCGAAGCTGGAGTCCCTGTTCAGCAAGTATCAGCCCCTCAGGTAGCGCTGTTCTTTTCTTGCAGCAACTGCATCAGGGGATCGGGGGATTGTGGACCGCCGGTCTTCATGGCGCTCTCCCGGCATCCGCCGCGGCAGGACTCAAGGCGCGTGCACTCCCGGCACTCAGGAGGGAGGCTCTTGAGAGCGTCGAAATAGCTGTGAGCCGCCCGTTTTAGGATGAGGGGCAGCGATTCGTGGGGCAGGTGGCCCAGAACAGTGGAGGAGACAGCGCAGGCGCGCAGGTTCCCGCAGGAGTCCAGGGTGAGGCCGGGCGTGTCTCCCGTGATGGCGCAGTGGCCCAGGGAGACATTGGGGAGGGAGAGCCCGTCGGCGACGCAGTGGGGGAGCGAGATGGCCACCCGCACACGCATGGCCAGTTTTTCATTGGCCCACTGGGCGGTCTCCAGGCACTGGCGGATCTGCTCCACCGTGGGTGTGAGCTCCTCGTCTCTGGCCACGTCTCCCGAGGAAGTGTAGCGGGAGAGGGCCACGGTCTTTATCCCCAGGGCAAAGGCCAGCTCCACCACGTCGCGAAAGAATGGGGCGTTTTTTTCCGTGGCCACAAAGGCCAGGGAGATGGGGATGTTTTGGGCCAGGAGTGCCTGGATCCCCTGGAGGGTGCGCTGAAAACTGGGGCTCCCCTTGAGGCTGTCGTGGAGGATGCTCTCGGCCGCCAGGAGGGTGGGCTGCACCAGGGAGACCCCTGACTCCTTGAGCCGCCGGGCCAGCTCGGTGGTCACCAGCCCGCCGTCGGTGAGGAGGGTGACCCGCAGCCCGAGCTCACGGATTTTTTGGATCCAGTCAAAGAGCAGGGGGCTGGTGAGGGGCTCGCCCCCGGCGATCTGGATAGTCTGAGCGGAGGTCTCGCGGGCCAGGGCCGTGAGGTGGGAGAGGAGCGCACCAAAGGAGAGAGGCGGACCTTCAGCTGCCCCAGGTGACACACCGTCACGTTCCTTGGGGGCCGCTTTATAGCAGTATCTGCAGGAGAGGGGACACTGGTCCGTTATCTCCAGGGTTATGACCGGGGCTGTAATCGGGGCCATCAGACTCTCCGGGCGGGGGAACCACTGAGCCCCATCCGCTCACGAAGGGCCGCACGAAGCGCCCTGAGGGCATCGGGGGCAGATCCTTTGTAGGCACTGAGGAAGGCGTCGGAGTCCATGGTTTTTGCTGCCACCATGCGATGGAGCCGGGCGTTGAGGTTCATGTGCCTGGCACCGGCGTCGGCGGTGGAGTCGTCGCAGGCATCCCCGATGCCGTCCTGGTTCACATCCCACTGGTCGGGGTTCGGTGTGTCGGGGCAGTTGTCGCAGGCGTCGCCCACGCCGTCGTTGTCACTGTCTTCCTGATCCGGGTTGTAGACCAGGGGGCAGTTGTCGTCTTCGGTGGTTCCGCACTGGGTGG
>JAHJLU010000811.1 GCA_018821745.1 Myxococcota bacterium
AGACGGAACTTGAACACATCGAACGATCATTGCTTCTTGAGGCGATATTCCTTCGCTCGGGGTATGACTTCCGCTCCTACGCCGAGGCCTCCATCCGCCGGAGGATCAGCCAGTTTCTCTCCATGTCGGGGCTTGACTCCATTGCACAGATGATCCCGCCTGCCCTCCATGACGACGCCTTCCTGGCACGCCTGATCCACTATTTTTCCATCTGCGTGACCGAGATGTTCCGTGACCCCTTTGTCTACGAGGCTATCCGCACAGCGATCATTCCCCACCTGCGCACCTACCCCCACATTAAAATCTGGCACGCGGGCTGTGCCACGGGGGAAGAAGTCTACTCCATGGCCATCATGCTCCAGGAGGAGGGGCTCCTGGATCGGACGACCCTCTACGCCACTGACCTCAACAGCACCCTCCTCGCCACGGCCAAAGCAGGGATCTATCCCATCGACGATATCCGGGAGGCCACACGAAATTATATTGCCTCCGGAGGCAAGCACCCCTTCTCCGACTACTACCACTGTAAATACGACGCGGCCACCATGGACAGTTCCCTGCGGCAACGGATCACCTTCGCCAATCACAACCTCGTCACGGATGGTGTGTTTGGAGAGATGCACCTGATCTTCTGTCGCAACGTGCTCATTTACTTCAACCACGATCTTCAGAACAAGGTGCTCAAGCTTTTCACGGGCAGCCTTATCCACAGGGGCTTTTTATGCCTCGGGACCAAGGAGACCCTGGAATTTACCGGTGTGAAGAGTTTCTATGAGACCGTTGATCCCAAGGCAAAACTCTACAGGAAGGTGCTCGACTCATGAACCCCGGCGAAAACACTCCGTTCACCACCGAGGCCATCGTCATGGGCGCCTCCGCCGGCGGATACGCCGCAATCGTCGAGTCTCTTCAGAATCTCCCCGGTACTTTTCCCCTGCCCATCTTCCTGGTTCAGCACCTCCACAGCAGCGACGCGGGGCTCTTCGCCGAGCACCTGGCCGAGCACGTCCCTCTGAGTGTCAATGAGCCCTGCGACAAAGAACAGATCAAGGGAGGCGTTATCTACATCGCCCCCGCCAACTACCACATGGCCATAGAACGGGGGGGAACCATCTCCCTCTCCGTGGGAGAGAGGGTCAACTGGTCGAGGCCCTCCATCGATGTCCTCTTCGAGAGCGCGGCGCTGGTGTATGGGCCGGGCCTCCTGGCGGTGATCCTCTCGGGGGCCAACGCCGACGGCGCCCGGGGGGCACTCATGGTTCAACAACGCGGGGGACGGGTGCTGGTCCAGGATCCCGCCACCGCCGATTCCCCCGTGATGCCCCGGGCGACCATGGAGCTCCTGGGTATCGCTGAAGGTCTCTCACTGAAAATGATCGGAGCGCATCTGGCCGCCGCATCGCCTGACCACACGGGTCAGGGTATCCACAAGGATTAAGGAGTCACCCCATGTCGGAGCGACAGAAGATACTCATTGTAGACGATCGGGTCGAGAACCTGGTGGCTCTGGAGACAATCCTCGCCCCCCTGGAAGTTGAGAGCGTCCGCGCCACCTCCGGGAACGAGGCACTCTCACTTTCCCTCAAACACAGCTTCGCCATGGCCATCCTGGATGTTCAGATGCCGGGTATGGACGGCTATGAGCTGGCGGAGTTTCTGCGGGCCGACAACAACACCCACCTCCTCCCCGTCATCTTCATGTCCGCCGCCCTTCAGGACGAGATCGACATCTTCCGCGGATACGACGCCGGAGGAGTCGACTACATCACCAAACCCTACGCCCCGCAGGTACTCCTTGGGAAGGTCCGAATCTTCCTGGAGCTGGATCGGTACCGAAAACGGCTGGAGGAGCTGGTGCACCATCGGACGGGGAAACTCAGGCACACTACCAAGGTCCTGCGTGCCATCCGCGACGTGAACCAGCTCATCGTCCGCGAGAAAGAGCGACTGCCCCTGATATCCGAGGCGTGCAACCTCCTGGTCCGGGAGCGGGGCTTCAACCTCGCCTGGATTATCCTCCTGCCCTCGGGAACTCAAAGCCTCCTCGCCGCCCAGAGCGGATACTCCCAGCCCCTGTTCGACGGGTTCACCGAGCAGTTCGCGAGAAGGGAGCTCCCCTCCTGCTGCCTTCAGACCGACAACCTCTCGGGGATCACCGTCATTAACAAATCCGACAACGACTGCGCGGGCTGCCTCCTCATGGGAGAGAACCGGGCCGCCACGGCGCTCATTGCCCGCCTGGAATACGACCGAAAGCTCTTTGGCTACTGCGCCGTGGCAATTACCTCAGAAAATACGGACATAGAGGAGGAGGTCTCCCTGTTTCGTGAAGTGGCGGGGGACCTCGCCTTCTCCCTTTCCACTATAGAGAGCAACGAGAACGCAAAGAAAGCCGAGCACGAGAAGGAGCAGGCCTCCCGGGAAACCCGCGCCCTGCTCCAGGGAACCCGGGCGGTCCTCATGGAGCCCGACCTCGAGAGCGCAATCGAACGTATCCTCAACATCTGCATGGAATACCTGGACGTGGAGACAAGCCTCTTCACACTGCTCAACGAGCAGGGGCTCCCCGAGGGTGCGGCGTTCATCAGGGGGGCGGACCCCCGAAAGACATTGATACCCGATCTCGCGCCCTTCCTCGGGGAGATCGGCGCCCAGGCGCGGCTGGAGAATAAAACATTTCAACTGCATGACCTCTCTAAAATAGTGCAGGGGCTCAGGCTCAAACCATTGGAGGACAGCCATCTCCACGGGCTTGTCACCCCCGTCCTGCTGCAGCATGAGGTTGTGGGTATCTTTGTGTATTTTTTGAAGGGTCAGGCCGATGAGTCCACCACCCGCATCATAGACTCCTTCGCCGAGATCACCGCCGTTGCCATCCGGGAACACAGAACCCAGGGTGAACTGATAAAAAGCGAACGCAAACACAGGACCTACGTGGAGACCGCCCCCGAGGCGATCTTTGTGGCAAACAGCCAGGGGCAGTATGTCCACGTGAACGGCGCCGCTTCACGAATGACAGGATACTCCCGGGAGGAGCTCCTGAATATGAGCATCCCCCAGATCGTCGCCCCGGAGAATCTCTCCGAGACGCTCGCCACGTTTGAGCACCTCAAAAAGGCGGGGCAGATTGAGAATGAGCTCATTTTCAGTAAAAAGGACGGGGGGAGGATCCACGTGCTCCTCAAGGCGGTGAGCATCTCCGATGACCACTTCATGGGCTTTTGCTCCGACATCACCGCCAGATATGTAGCCGAGCAGGCGCTGCGGGACAGTGAGGAGCGCTACAAGACCATCATGATGCAGTCCGCCGACTGTCTTATCCTCCACGACATGAAAGGGAACATAGTGGACGCAAACCAGAGAGCCGCCGCCTCCTTTGGCGTCTCCCGGGAGGAGTTCCTCTCCCTGAACGTACGGGATATCGATCCTTCATTTGACAAAAAGATCCACCTGAAGGAGCTCTTCTCCCGGGAGAACGAAGGCGCCATCGTTGAGTTCGAGTCCCTCCATCGCTCCAAAGACGGGACGCTGTTCCCCATGGAGGTTCGCATGTGCCTGGTTCATATCGGGGACAAGACGCTGGTGCAGGGAATGTATCGCGATATCACCGAGCGAAAGCGGGCCGAAGATGAAAAACTCAAGCTCGAGGAGCAACTCTCCCGCTCCCAGCGGATGGAGTCCGTGGGACGTCTCGCCGGGGGCATCGCCCATGACTTCAATAACATCCTCACCGCCATCTCGGGGTTCTCCGAGATCGTCATGGAATCATTTGCGCCCGAGGATCCCCGGCGGGAAGATGTGGCCGAGATCATGAAAGCCTCTGACTCGGCGGCATCCCTCACGGGGCAGCTCCTCGCCTTCTCACGGCGCCAGATCCTCTCCCCCAAAGTGATAAGCCTCAACAAGGCCATTGCATTCTCGGAAAAAATGCTCCGGCGCATTATCGGCGAAGATCTGGACTTTGTCTTCTTCCCCGGTGAACACCTCGGGAATGTGCTCATGGACCCGGGGCAGGTGGATCAGATCCTGGTGAACCTCGCCGTGAACGCCCGGGACGCCATGAAGCAGGGTGGAAAGCTCACCATCGAGACCGCAATGTGTTTTCTGGAGGAGAAGCACTGCAGCACATGCAACAGCCCTATTGTGGGCGAGTACATCCTCATGGCGGTGAGCGACAACGGGCAAGGCATGACACCAGAGGTCATGGCGAAAATATTCGAGCCCTTCTACACCACCAAGGAGACGGGGCGGGGCACGGGCCTG
>JAHJLU010000812.1 GCA_018821745.1 Myxococcota bacterium
CCCATGAAAGTACAATCGCTGCTCATCGCGCTCATCTGTATCGGGTTTATTTCCGAGGCCCGGGCAAAGAATCCCTGGATTCAAAAGATCAAGGGGGGGAGCCTCCCTGGCTATTTTTCACAGCTGCGGGTGCATCCTGACCGCTATATTGCCTCCCAGGGCACCTACAAGCATCCTCCGCAGCTCGCGGACATCAAAACCGGGAAAACCATTGCCGTCCCCGCATTCTTGTCCCTGAAGGGTGTCCCTGCGGCCCCTTCGGTCTCTTCCAGAGCGCTCACAGGGCCACAGCTGCGTGAGCGCCTGAGAAAGATGAAGCTCTCGGGGAAATACTTCCAGTACACCAGTATTCAGTTGGTCTACGCGGATCCCCACCGGGGAGTGGGCGGATATCTGGTATCGGTCGCCAGGTACGTCACCAAAAAGCCCGTGGTCTGCCCTTGTGGCGGTGCACCCCGTTTTCTCGCGGCTGACCAGATGTATTACTGTCCCCGGTGCAGGAAGTTCCTGCCCGAGTCCGCCTATATCACGGAGAAGAAAGAGCAGCGATACTACCACTTCCGGTTCTCCACGGCCTCGGTGCTCTGGTCCCTCACGGTGGGCGAGGGTGTTTACCAGTCCATGGGACCCGATGGCGCCGGCAAAAAGCTCTACCTGGGCGAGAGCCGCACCATGTACGGAAAATCGGTGGTTACTGGGCCCGTGCGTCTGGTCCGCATCGATCTCCCGACCCGCAGAGTGGATTTTACACATAAAGTTCCCATGCCCACGCGGAAGCGGCACCCGGGCGCCTATTCCACCTCCTGGCGGGCCTCCGGTGATTTCTCCCGCTTTCTGGTTTACGAGTTCGACGAGAAACTGAGGGGGAAAAAGGGGGGCTGGCTGACCAATCCCGGTCCCCGGGGTGCGGTGGTCACAATCGCAAAAAAAGGCAGTCACTTCACCTTCAACGCCCCCGTGGAAATCTGGACCGCCGCCTTCGGCATCAGGAGCCGGTTTTTGTATGTGAACTCCTATCAACGCGGTGAGATTACCACGGTGGATTGTGTGAGAAAGAAGATCCTCAGCACGAAAAAGAGGGGCACGCGCACTTACCTTATGGTGCCGAGCGCTTCGGGGAAGTACCTCTATGCCTTCGGCCTCTCCGGGATCACGGTGCTGGGGCTCCCGGGGCTCAAGAAGCAGGGGTTTGTGTGGAAAAATGATTTCCTGGGAATGGGAAACACCACCGTGGGTCAGTGGTACGCCATGGGCGATCAGCGCCGTGTCTTTATCTCCACCATGAAGATCCCCACGGGCAGCGCTCTCCCGGACCACTCCCGCCATGGTTTCTCCCTGTTCAGCCTGCTGCGCTGAGGGGTGACACTGGTGGTGATCCCCCGCGCATGATTCACAAGGAAGCTCTTATTCGTTGAGTTTGTGGGAGAAGATGGTTCCCGTGATGGCGTTGAATATGAGTGCCAGGGCGAAGAAAAATCCGTACCCCACACTCATGCCTCCCTCCAGGGTCTGATTGGAGAAGGCATCTACGAAGGAGATGTCGGCCTTGATATTGGCGATACCTCCAACACAGAAGACCGCCATGGCAAGAATGAAAACGATTAGGGGGATGAGCGTCAAGAGATTCAGTAGATAGGCCTTGGCCAGGAAATTGAGTCCCAGGAGACTCAGGAGAATCATGATCCCGGTGATGATAAACATGATCCCCATGAGAAGCGCCGCGTACCGGGCTACTCGCTGGGCTGCTATCGCGGTCCCCAGGCTGACCTGCTTGAGCGCCTTGCGATACTCGAGGCCCTGGGACTTGAGGCCACTCTCGGTGAAATCACGGGAGGGGATCTCTCGCTCGTAGTTTCCCTCAAAACCGGCCAGTCCCAGCTTGCTCGCGCTGTAGCGGCCTCCGGACCCAGACTTGAGTTTGAACTCCAGGACGTTTGTGCTCAAAAACAGGATCAGTCCGAGGACCCCTGCCCCTGCCAGGGTCATCCCCGAGATAAACTTGTTGCGCCTGTCAATCCTGTCAATTATGTCACCCAGGGATTCACCCGGGGGCTCTACTGCCACAGGGGCCACTGCTTGCTGCTTCGCCACGCGTCCTGCTTCACGGAGCGCTTCTTCCTCCTGTGCCAGGGCCATCAGCCGGACCTCACAATCATGGAGCTGTTCCCACTGGTGGTATGGTTTGGTATCGTCGGCACATTCACACGGGGTGTCCCCATCGATAATGCCGTCGATTTTCATCTGCACCAGCCGCTCCAGATCCACTGGGCCTGTCCTGCCGTCCATCTCAAAATACCACTCATGGTCCATGAAAACCTCCCGATTGTATGGGTTCAACGCTGAAACAATACTATAAATCCCCTTTGAACACCAAACATTTTCCCAAGGGAGCGGTGTCACCCGTTGGCAGTCCGGTGGAATGCACCTGTGGGGCTCACGGGGGGCTTCCCTGATGATTATTTATTGCGG
>JAHJLU010000813.1 GCA_018821745.1 Myxococcota bacterium
AGTTCACCGATGGCCCCGGCAACAGCAATATCGGCAACAGTAATCACACCGATGCCCATCCTTCTGGAGACTACGCGCTGGCCATCTCCTCGTCCGGGGATGCCGTGTACCGGTTTGAGCTGGGTGAGCTCAATGATTATTCAGATGCACCGCGCTTCTCCACCCGTCGCCTGTGGAACGTGGTGTTTCAGCCAAACGGCCTGCGGGCGCTTATTCTGGGTCAGTATCAGTCCATCTACGGCAATGAGTTTGGTGGTGTTTTTGAATACCGGCACGGACACTACAGCTGCATCACCCCCCTCACCAACTGCGAGATATCCGAGGTCTCCATCCCCAACTTCGGGTCGGCGCCCTGGAATGCATCGAGCACAACCCTGCTCTATGATGCGGCCTGGCGCAGTGACTGTGACGGTGGGATCATCGTGGGAGGCAGCGCCGCCTACTCCTCCCCCTATGCATTTATCAGCAGGTTCCAAATCGTGAACGGGGTCGCCTGCTCCTGGTAGGCTTGCCCACACCCTCTTTGGGTGTATGAATAGAGTGTGGCCCCGCCTGTGACGGGGTACTTGACCAGCCTGACAAACTCAGGAATTATCAGGCTGCCCGGGAGTACAACATGCAAAAACTATTGATAACTGTCTGCTTAAGTCTTCTCACCTTTTCCTGCAGCCTGGTGACTTCCTTCGACGACAACACGAAGGATGGCGAGATCTGTGACAACGGGATTGACGATGACGGTGACAGCCACGTGGACTGTGACGACCAGGATTGTCGCAATGACCCGCACTGCGCAGCTGGGACCGAGATCTGTGACAACCAGATTGATGATGACGGGGACGCCCTTGTGGACTGTGACGACCCTGACTGTGCGGTCTGGCCTGACTGTGATCAACCCGGGGAGGATTGTGGCAATGGCTCTGACGACGACGGCGACGGCTTCGTGGATTGCCAGGATCAGGAGTGTTTCAACGATCCCATGTGTATGACGATAGAGATGGATTGCAGCAATGGCCTCGACGATGACGGCGACGGCCAGATTGACTGCCAGGATCCCGATTGCGCAATGAGCGACTTCTGCCAGCAGACCGACAACTGCCAGCCCCAATTTGCCTGGTGGAATGCGGACGACAGCCCGGCGGGATGCCCGATGGATACTTCCTGTACCTATGTGACCGGAGGGGTCTTTGATACTGTTGGCACGGGGTGCGAGCCAGTCTTGGATGATATAGCCGAGATTGAGTGTGAGGGTGATGGGTTCTGTCCAAAGGGCTCTGCTTGTATCAACCACCTCTGTGTCTTCGTCTGTAGCCCAATGGATCACCCCCAGTGTCCGGGAGTGGATGGGAACCTGGGCAAATGCAAGGGCGCAGGGATTCATCCCTTGTTTGAGGGATTCAGTTACTGTGTGAGCATGCAGGAATGCAATCCCCTGGAGAGTGAATTGACGGGCTGCCCTGAATTTTGGCAATGCAAGGTTGACTTCGACGCACCCTCAGCTACCATAGCGGATTTGCCCACCTATTGCCTGCCCGACCTCGGAGGGCTGAGCCGCGGTATGTCGTGCACGGTCTCCGATGAATGCAAGGATTCCCTGGTATGCAGTCCCACAAACTTTACCTGTACGGAAGTCTGCACCAAGGCGACCGACTGCTTAGGCGGCGGGACGGGGCTCACCTGCCAGAAGATCCCCACCTCAACGGGCGAGAGCACCTACGGGTACTGCAAGCCCATCAATTGAGTTCCCCGCCGCCGGCCCCTATTCATGGGGGACACCGGCATGGCGGTTCAACTCCCCCTGATCGCCCGCATCCACTCTTTTCTCTGTCGGACCACAAACCGCTCGGTTTTCCCCTGGGAATGGGTCACCGTGATCCCGTTGGGGATAAGTCCCAGGGTGTTGGAGGGCTTAACATCGGTGATGTCAACGAGGGGCACCGTGCAATCTGACTTGTTGATATTGTGCTGGTGGCTCTTGAAGTAGAGGGCTTTCTCCGTGAGTATCAGCCATCCGCCCCGGCTCTCCATTCCAATAAAGTGATTGGCGGCCCCTTGATAGATGATGGCCTTCCCCTCATAGGAGGGACCCTTGATGGAGAGCTTTTGCGCCTGGGCTTTCTGGAACCGTATGAGCATAATGGCGAAGAGGATGCCCCCGGCGATGCCGGCGAAGACACCGGAGACAGGGTCGCCTGTGAGCCACACTACTACCCCCAGGGCAAGGCCAAAGGGTATGGCGGTCGCAAAAAACTGCTGAACGTTGTTGTCTTGTGCCACGCAGGTGCTCGTTTCTTACGGTGGGCGACTGCGCTCAGGGCTCATCGCTCCCCGTGGATGGTGATCTTTGTTCGAATTTCCCTCAAGGAGTTGTAAATTTCCTCAACGGTCCGTGTTTTTTGTTCCCCATGGCCGAAGGATAACGTAACACGTCCAAAAACAATTGGAAGCTGACCCTGTCCCCTTTGGGGGAAAATTGTTTTTCCCCGCAACTGCGGTATTGTGTGGAGGAAAGGTGGAAACGGGCAGACAATGAAGATTTTCTCTATTCTCTCTCTCATCGCACTCAGTGGGTGCATCACGGAAAAAAGTCAATTCACCGTACAGGGATCAACCCCGTCAACGCGGATCGAAGCGGTGCCCCCAAAGGGGAGCCCCATTCTCTTCAAAGAGGTGATAATCAGTGGGGTTAACGTGGGAAAGGCGAGCTGGTGCGATCCGGATCATCCCGGTCCCGGACATTTTATTCCCGTCACCCATGGGGGCGATTATTATTTTGATGACCGGCCCCGTGGCGGATGTGTTTGGTCAAAGGATGGATTCATCCCGTTTCTCAAGCAGCCCCAGGGTCCGCAGCAGGCCTGTGCGACCGTGAACACACACGGCTTTCTCATGGCGGTGCATTCGGCTTTCAAGGAGCAGGGCATCAAGAGCATAGGGGTCGGCATCCACAAATGTCCCGCGGCCCCCACGGGCAGCGGGGCGACCGCGCTGTCCGGGTACAGAAGAGGAATCTCCATTAACGACTGGAACGATGCCAACAAGGCGGTGGCGGTAGTGGCCAGGGTGATGAAGCAGTGGAAGCTGCGGGGCACCTTTGATGTGAGAGTAAAATCGATTCCCACTGCCGTTAATCGTGAGGCCCGCTCCGGGGAGTAGGCGTTTATTTCTTGATTGAGCTTTCATTCATGAGAAATTCCTGGGGCTTGAGGTTCTGCAGGAACCGCGTGAACAGAGTGTGCCGGGAGAGGTTTGACCGGGCACTCTTCTGGTAAATGGAGAACTGATCTTCCAGAAGGTGAATATGGGGGAACAACTGGACCAGGGTCCCCCGGGTCAACTCTTTCATCACGGAATATTGGGGAACCAGGGCGACCCCCATCCCCTCTTCCGCGGCGGCGATCATCCCCCGGATGAGGTTAATGGTGATGAACCGGTGTTTCTTCAGTGACGGGCGGCTGGTCCCGGGAATGGAGTAGAGAAAATTGCGCCACCAGTCGCCGGAATCATCCATGGAGAGGATGGTGCACCGGTCAAGATCGCTCACCTCGCCGAGATCATGGCATTGCACATAGTGGGGGGCGGCGACCACGGCGTAGAGCTCCCGAAAGAGGGGAGTCCTGGTGACCTCCGAGCGCTGGTGGTCCACACAGTCAATAATAATGTCCAGCTCGTCACTGAGGAGCTTCTCCAGGAGATTGTGTCCCATATAAAAATCCAGGTTGATCTCCGGGTGCGCCTGGATAAATGGCTCCATCTGGCGGATCAGGATGGAACACCCGAACTCTACGGTGACCCCCAGTCGGACATGGCCACGGGAGTTGCCCTGGGTAAGGGCCATGCTCTCCATGGCCTCATCGAGGGCATAAAAGGCCCGCTCACACCCCTCGTAGAGGATGCTGCCAGCTTCGGTGAGGTGGAAGCTGCGGCCTTTTCGGACAAAGAGCACTGTCATGAGCCCCTCTTCCAGTTTTCCCACGGCGTGGCTGACCGCGCTCTGGGTCCGGCCGAGCTTTTGGGCCGCTGCAGTGAAGGAGCCGGTCTGGCCCACAAAATAGAAAGCCCGAAGCTGCTGGAGGTCGAGAAAGGGGTTCATGTATGAATTTTATTCATGAACTGGCAATTATTCAAGAAAAAAATTCATGGCTGGTACTCAGGCTGGGTCCAGGTCCGTGGAGCGGATTCGATCAATACGGTATCGATCGAGGATGATGGGCATGGCCTTTCTGCAGGCAACCACATCGAGCAGAATGACTCCGTGCTCCGTTGTGGTGATGGTGAGGTGACTCTTGGCCTGCTCAACCATGGACACAAAATGCTTCATGTCGCGGGGGATCACCCCATTCACCGAGGCCACTGTTTCCTCAAAGCACCCCTCGTATCCGATATTGACGTCATGGGCCAGAACCCGGGAGATGACCACCAGCTCCCGCTGGGCCTCGGTGACAACACCCTGGAAATAGGCGGAGACGAAATCCTTGGGGGCGTTCTTGTACCAGGATGACCAGGTCTCCAGGTAATTCCGGGTCAGCGGCTGGAAGACCAGGCCGCCAAAAATATAATAGGTTGGAAGGGAGTCGTATTGTGAACGCCTCACGAGATCAATCTGCTCAGTCAGGACAATATTAAAGGTCAGGGGTTTGCCGTCCCTGAGAATCTCCACGGGGACCGAGTCACCGACATAGTGATCGCATAAAAAGGCTTCAAACTGCGTCCTGAAGCGATTTCTGTAGAGGATGGTCCCGTTGTTGGCGATGGGGTTGCCGTCGATGGAGGTGAGGACATCCCCCTTTTTAAGGACATCGTATCCCGAGCTGCCCCAGTCCAGATCGACGATGTAGACCCCCGACTGATTTTTTTTCATTTTCAGTTGCTTGCGGAAGAAAGGGTTCTCCAGATTCATCCACACGATCCCGTCGCCGGGGATCTTGGTCTCCCTTCCCTGATGGACCCCGTTGAGGAAGTGGGTGATGAGCGACGAGGGGACGATTTCACCAATATTTTGTGCCTCTTCCAGCGCCTGGAAGGCGATCCCTACGATATTTCTGCCTTTGAAGACCGGTCCCCCGCTGTTGCCGTTGTTAATGGCAGCGTCCACGGTTGCTGCCACGAGGAATCGCTGGGAATGGCTGTACTGCTGCACCTCAACCCGAGAGACCACCCCCTCGGTGATGCTCACTTCATCGCCGCCGATGGGGAAGCCAATCACGGAGACCTTGTCCCTGAGGCTGGGGAGGTCGCCTATGGTGGCAGGCTTGATGCCGCGGGTGAAGGACTCATCCACCGCCAGGAGAGCCAGATCACAGTCATGGCAGATGGCCTTCACTGTGGCCACCATCTTGTCGGGATTTTCCATGCAGCGGACCTGGATAAAGGTGGCGCCCGCCACCACATGGGCGCCGGTAAGGATCTCGCCGGGGCCCACGATGACCCCAGATCCGCTGGCGGTCTCGGGGGCGTCTGCCTGCCATGGCGTCTCGTAGCTTGCCTCCTGGCAGGTTGCGTAAATTTTAACGACTTGGGGGTAGCTCATGATGATGTGCTCCTGGAACAGTCCGATGAAAAGCGCCGGGCCCTGATGGGCCACTGGGGACTGCTGGAATACCGATATTTTTGGAAAAAGTAAAGTAAATTGGCCGGGTGCAGCGGTTAGTGCCCTGGACAGTGAGTTGCCTTTTCCATTCCAGTGTGGTACCTATCTCCGTAATAACCCTATGCCTATGTTCCCCGGGGAGCCAAAAAAGGAGTTTTCATGAGCAAGAGAAAAATGAGCGCGTTCATTGCAGCTGGCGCATCAATACTGATTTTTGTTTCTTTGTTTAGCAACTCGATTGTGTCAAAGAGTAAAGGAAAGCACTCATTGGGAATTGGGTACACGGAAGTGGAAATGTGTCGGGGCGAGCGGTGTCGCACCACGAGCATCAAAAAATACGAGCGGGATCTGGCCCCCATCGCCAGCGGTCTGTGGTGGTTTCAGTTTGTCATAGCCCTTGGCGGCTTTGTGCTTTTGGGGCGTCGTTTTCTCGCGGACAATACACTTGAGGCCCAGAAACCCATTGACAAGTACCACCTCTCCTATCTCATCGGTACTGTTATCGGGCTGTTGATCATAGTGGGATGGATGCTGGCACTGCAAAATCTCCACGGGCTCAAGAGGGCGAAGCTCTCGGCGGGAGCGGGATTCTACATTGGGACCTTTGGCTATCTCCTTGCCATCGCCTCTTTTGTGGTCATGAAAATGGACAAGGGTGAATTTGCTCCGCCTGCTCCACCTGCTCCACCTGCTCCACCTGCTCCGCCTGCTCCGGGCGACAACACACCTGTCTGACCTCTTGCCCCCAGTAGTATTGCCTTTTAAGGTGTGGTCTTCAGCCGCGGGAGCTGCTTCTTGAGGGCCGCGATCCCCGAGGCGCTGATCTTGCCCCCCGAGATGGTGAGTCTGCGAATGGTGGGATGGGCTCTCAATTTGAGGAGGCCGCTGTCGGTGATGGCGGTGTTCTTCAGGGTGAGCGCCTCGAGGTTGCTGATTTTTGCAATCTGCTCCAGGCAATATTCCGTGACAGCGCCGGTCACTGCCAGTCTCTTCAGTTTCATGGTGCCCATATTGCTGCAGCCCACATCGTTCAAGTGAATAGCGAGCTTGGAAATGGGGAGGGAAGCCATGCTGGCAAGCGCGGTCCCCTTTACTTTGGGGGCATGTACCAGGAGGGTCTTGATCCCTGCGAGCCGGGATAAATATGCGAGCCCCTTGTCCGTCAGGGTTTTGGAGGAGAGGTCCAGGTAAGTCAGACCGGAAATGGCTGCCAGGTGGATCATGGCAGCGTCGGTCACTGACGATCCGCTCATTTGCAGATGGGTGAGCAGGGGAAAGGCTGCCAGCAATTTGCAGGAGGCGGAAGAGAGGTCTGCCCCGGCGATTTTCAGCGTTCTCAGGTGGGAGAGCCCAGTCAGTTTCATAAACGAAGCGTCGTTGAGTCCACTGTGGTTCGCGTCCAGGATCCGGAGCGTGCGCATCTTGCCGATGACAGCCCAGGCAGCGTCCTCCAGGGGCAGCTCCCTCACCGCCAGGGACTCCAGGGATGTGAGGCCGCTCAGGTGATAAAAACCCCTCCCCGTGATCTCCGTGCCGGATAAATCAAGGTGGGTCAGTTTTTTGCATTTGCCAATAGATTTCAGGCTTTTATCGGTAATAAATTTGTCTTTGAAGCTCAGGCGTCGCAGCCCTGATGGGGGGCGGAACTTGGCCATATGGACGTCTTTGGTGTTGGTCTCGTCAAAAATGATTGTGTGGAGTCCCTTGATGCGATTGACGTATCTGAGTACATCTTCCTGCATGGGAGCGCTGATATGCAGGGTCCCCAGGGAGGCAAGGGAAGCAAGGTTGATGATGCACTGGGCTTTGACATGAAAACCCGAGTTCTCTTCTTCCTCAATGCTCTTCTCGTCGACCCGCTTGACAAAGGTAAAGCGATTGAGGCTGTGGCCAGCCAGACAGGAACGCTCCTTCTTGGTGAGTTTCTGACAGGTGCCCAGCTTTGAGCCAAGGACGGGCTTGAGAATGCTGTCGCAGGATGTGGCTCTGACGCCCAAAGGCCAAATCAGGATAAAGGAGAAGATTACTGCCCTCATTGGAGACCTCCGTGGTGGCCCATTATAGGCTAAAGCTGCACGAAAACCAATGGCAGGGAGCAATTCGCAGAAAGAAACATTGAAACCCTCAATACGATGGTCTAGGCTAAATATGGAGAATGGCAACCGGGATTGGCCCCGGCCCCGGGATATACTCCCGGAACCCGGTTGTTTCCTCCATTCCATCTCCTCACTGCCGGGGGAGATGTGGTCCATTGAGGCTGCTGCCTCGGGAGATGGTTCCATGAAAAATATTATTTTCACTGTACTGTTTGGGCTCATCGCTTTGATGCCCGGACTTTCCCGCGCCCAAAATCTGGTGGTTGACGCAACAACCATCGAGATGTCCGGGCTCCATTGGTATGACTCCATCACCGTGATCAACGGCGGGATCATCATGGTTACCCCCTATGACAACGGGTCCGACAAGGAAAACTTCGGGAATCTCCAGCTGGTTGCCGCATCCATCTATATCGACAGCACATCCGCCATTGTGGCAACCGGGGCGGGTTATCAGCCGGGGCTGTGCCTCGATGGGGCGGGCCCCTACGCCGACAGTGGCGGTCGGGGTGGTTGCTCCGTGCGTGACAGCGGCGGCGGCGGGGCGCACTTCGGTGGTGGTGGCCGCGGGACCAAGGATTGTCCCTCAACCGGGTGTATTTTCCCGGGCGACTGGGAAGAGAGCTGCGGCTCCTATCCCGGTACGGGGACCACCTGCGACACGGTGGCCGGTTGCTCCAACGACGATGGCCTGCCAACCGTGGCGGGCCAGCCCTACTCACACTCCATCTGGGAGGTTGAGTTTGGTGCCGCCGGTGGAGACGCCGGGTGCCGTGACTCCGACGGTTTCAGCAACCCCATCTGTGTCGTGGGCGGCGCCGGCGGGGGACGCATTGTGCTGGCTGCTGTTAATCCCATGGGCAACGGAACTCTCACTATTGAGGGGCGGGTTCTGGCAGAGGGGAAACGCGGCTGCGGCATCAAAAACGACTCCGGCGGCGGTGGCGCGGGCGGTACCGTGTTGCTGGTGGGTGATCAGGTAAGTATCGATGCTTCTGCAATTATCAGTGCGGCCGGGGGGCTCGGTGGCAACACACAGCCCTATCCCGCAGGCGAGTGTCCCCCCTGCGCACAGACAACGGGCACCTGCGATGATTGTGGCGGCGGTGGCGGTGGCGGGATCATCTCGGTCCTGTCCGGTCAGGCTGCCCTGATTGATTCTTCCGCGAGTTTCCTCGTGGGGGGAGCCCGCGGTGGTGTCTGCTCCTGCGCCGGTGAGGCGGGGGGCGGTGCCGGAGAGCTCCAGTTGAACGGGGTCTACCGGGGCGAGGTGTGTGACGGTTTTGATAACGATTTCGACGGTGTCGAAGATAATAATATGCCTGACTCCAGCTGTGGCAGCGGGACCTGTGAAGTGACAGTCCCCGCCTGCACCGGTGGAATCCCCAACGACTGTGTGCCCACGGTTGATGTCTCCTGTCAGACCCCGGTCTCGGATACACGGCCGCGCTTCATGGTGATTGTAGACACCTCCGGCTCCATGCTCATGGATCTCTCCGGCTCCTGGACCTTTGGTGACGGGAGTCAGGATCACACGGGGGTCGACACCAACCTTGACGGGATCGCCGGGAATGACTCACGACTCTTCAAGGCGAAGCAGGCACTGCGGAATGTCATCAGCGCCTACTACCCCGATATCGATTTCGGCCTGTCCCGATTCGCCCAGGGGACCGGGGACGGCGTCAACTGCCAGCTGGCCAAGTCCTTCGAGTGTGCGGGGATCTGCTGCACCTATGACAACCCGGTCAACAACACGGTCACGACGCCCGCCTGCAGCGTCACCACGGGATCGGGGACGACCCTTCAGACCTGGACCGTGTACCCCGAGTCTCCCCCGGAAGATGTGTGCATCAATTACGCCGGCGGGTGCGGAAGCCCCCGGCGGGGCGCAGATGTGCTTGTGGGCTTCGAGAAGCCGGTAAACC
>JAHJLU010000814.1 GCA_018821745.1 Myxococcota bacterium
GATCTCTTTGGCCATGAAAATGGCGTGGCCCAGGCCCAGGGGGTGTCCCTGGCGCACGGCGATGTACTTGGCCATTTCCACGGGTTCCATGATTTTCTGGAGGAACACATCCTGGTTGCGATCCGCCAGGGTGGACTCGAGCTGGGGATAGGAATCAAAGTAATCAATGATGGATTCCTTTCCCCGGGCGGTGACAAAGACGATGTTGTGAATCCCCGATGCCACGATCTCCTCCACAATGAGCTGGATCGCGGGGGTGTCGACGATGGGGAGGAGCTCTTTGGAGATCGCTTTGGTTGCGGGAAGGAGGCGGGTTCCAAGCCCCGCAGCGGGGATGACGGCTGTGATACGAGAAGTGTTTTCCATGGCCAAACATTAGAAGAAGCATGGGGGCATTGCAAGCAGATTGCACCACAGACCACATCGTCTTGTGCGAGCCTATACCAGTTAAAATTGGCTTTTTCCATCAACATACATTAAAATACCCAGCGGGATTCAAGGAAACCAAAATCCCGCAGAATGAGGTCGCGATGCCAAAGTACAATTGGGAAGGAAAGGCCAGAGACGGTAAATATATCAAGGGAGTCCTTTCGGCTGACTCTGAGCAGACAGCATTCTCCGAGTTGAACGGCAAGGGGATAGCCATAACCCGCCTCAAGGAGAAGAAGCCCTTCAATCTAAAGGATCTGACCAGCCTGGAGATCAACGTGGGTGGAATTCCGCCGCGGGATCTCATGATCTTCACACGGCAGTTCTCCACCATGCTCGATTCCGGGTTGCCTTTGGTGCAGGCGCTGGATATCCTGGGCTCCACCTCCGAGAACAAGTTCTTCGGCAAGATCCTCCTCGACGTGAAAGAGCGCGTGGAACAGGGAGCAACCTTCTCCGAAGCCCTGGCGCGTCACCCCAAGGCCTTCGACGATCTCTTCGTCAACCTGGTCCGGGCGGGGGAGATCGGCGGTATCCTCGACACTATCATGAGTCGTATGGCCACCCAAATCGAGAAGGGGATGAAGATCAACCGACGGATCAAGTCCGCCATGACCTACCCGATGATCGTTCTCGCCGTATCCATTGCCGCAATCGGTGGTCTGCTGTTTAAAGTTATTCCTACCTTTGAAGACATGTTCGCCAGTATGGACTCGGGTCTTCCCGCCCTGACACAGACCATTATCAACATGTCCCGGTGGGCAATCGCTCACGGTACCATCATCTTCGGCGGGCTCTTCGGGTTCATCGGCTTCGTCATTATTTCGTACCGGTTTCCCAAGGGCAAGTATTATTGGCACAAGGGATTGCTCAAGTTTCCTGTCATTGGTGATGTAATCAAGAAGACCGCCGTGGCGCGTTTCACCCGGACCATGGGTACGCTTCTCTCCTCGGGTGTTCCCATTCTCGATGCCCTTGAGATTGTCGCCAAGGCGTCGGGGAATATGGTCATCGAGGAGGCGCTTATGGAGGTGCGCATGAAAATCTCCGAAGGTCGCAACATCGTGGAGCCCCTGGCCCAGACCAGGATCTTCCCCCACATGGTGGTGCAGATGATCGGCGTGGGCGAGCAGACCGGTGCGCTTGACACCATGCTTAACAAGATCGCCGATTTCTACGAGGAAGAGGTGGATGTGGCCGTGGAAAACATGACCTCCATGATCGAGCCTCTGCTCATGGTGTTCCTTGGCGGCGCAATCGGTACAGTGCTCATTGCCATGTATATGCCCGTCTTCTCCATGGCCGGCAAGGTTCAGAATACCGCCAAGTAGCTCATGCGAGAGACCCCCTTTCCCTTCTCCGACCACTCCAGAAAACGCCATCAGATTATCGCTTTTTTCAGCCTCCTCAAGGTGGGGATTATCTCTGTCCTCATGGGCTTTGTGGTGGTGATCAATCTGATCAGCCGCTCCGAAGAGCTGCTCAAGACCCATGTGCAGTGGGCAGTACTGACGCTGGTGGCCATCGCCTGCGGCAGCCTCATTGTGACCGCACTGGCGCTCAAATATCGCGAAAAATCAGCGGATAGGGTCTTTCTGGGTGTACTCCTCATTGATCTGCTCATCACTACGGTGCTGGTTCACCTCACGGGAGGCGCCAACTCCCCCTACGCGATCCTCTTCCTGGTCCCGGTTATTGCCATGGCAGTGGTTTTCTCCACGCTGTGGGCCGCGTGGTTCACCTTCATCGTGCTCGCGCTCTATTTTGGCATCAGCATCGCCGGGTGGACCCAGCTCATTCCCGCAGTGAAGGGCCAGTTTATTCTCCCCTCCCAAATACCCACTTTGGAGCTGGTCCGTCGGCTCAGCCTCAACGCTTCGGCCTTTGCGACCGTGTCTGCGCTGTCCATATATCTGGCACGGCGGTTGTCCCAGTACGAGAACGTCGTGGAGACGACCCAGCGGGAGATTCTGGAGTTAACCTTCAGGCATCGGGATATTCTCAACTCCCTGGGTGACGGCGTCATCTCCCTGGATAACCAGGGGACCATCCTCCTCGCCAACCGCATGGCGGTAAAGATCCTCGGCGAAGGCGCAAAAAAAATGGCCAATATCCGGGATCTCGGTCCCGAGTTTGAGGAGATTTTCCAGTTCGAACTCAGGGACAAGCGGCTGGTGATCACCCGCGATGAGGTGGTCACGTTTCTGGAGTGCTCCCTCACCTCCCTGAAGCGACGGGGAAAAAAACTGGGCCATGTGCTCCTGATCCGGGATCGAACGGAGCAGGAGAAGCTGGAAGTCGAGATGGCCCGTCAGAATCATCTGGCAAGCCTGGGACGGCTCTCGGCGGGTATTGCCCACGAGATCA
>JAHJLU010000815.1 GCA_018821745.1 Myxococcota bacterium
CACAGGCGACCTCCGTGAATATACCACCAGAGGGATGGGGCACGAGCGATGGAATAACTGCCATAATTTTGTTGCCAATGCCTACCTGCCCGTTGTTGTTAGCCCCCCAGCAGTAAAGGTTGCCGTAGTTGGTGATGCCGCAGGTGTGGTACCCCCCAGAGGCGACCTGGATAAACTCCTCGCAGGGGGCGAAGTGGCAGGTGCTGTCGCACTCGAGCTCCCCCTGCCAATACCCCATCTCCATGCAGGAGTGGCCGTTGAGGTTGATGCCCTCACAATCTTCACCCTCGTCGATGAAGTTGTTGCCACAGTTGGAACAGAGTGTCTCATCAAGGGCGCAGGTGTCGGTGCAGGCGAGCTCACCACCGTGGTAGCCCAGCTCCTCGCAGGTGGTGTCGAAGAAAGTGCCATCACACTCTTCGCTCCCTTCAATGACGTCGTTTCCACAGACGGGATCCCCCACACAGGAGGTGGTGTCGAACCGGCAGTTCGAGTTGCACCCAAGCTCACCCCCCAGATGATATCCAAGCGCCTCACAGGAGCTCCCGTTGATGTCGCTGCCTTCACACTGTTCGTAATTGAACTGGATCACCTCGTCGCCACAGAACCCTTGAGCAGCACAATCCGAGGCATCAAAGGAGCAGTCGCTCTTACAACTGAGAACTCCACTGTAATATCCCTCGGACTGGCACGTTGACATGAGTGGGTCCACGGTCCCGTCACACTCCTCACCCGTGTCCACAACACCGTCTCCGCAATGGTTTGAGGTGGTCTTCTCGTCACATGAGGCACACAGCAGGAGGGCTGCTAACAAGAGGGTCAATCGTTGCATATTTTTTTTCTCCGGACAATTACCCACAGCCAAGGGGCACTATTAAAGAAGAGTGTGACACGGGTGCGGCCGTAATTCAACCCCCACGAGGACATTCCCGTGGCGGTCCTCTTTTATTAGTCACCCCGCTCCCCTTCCCGAACCCTGCCCGTTGCCCCAAAAAATACTTCACCGCGGTGATGCCCCCGTTAATATTCGGCCCCTCAGCTTGGCATCTCCCTCCCCGGGGTGTATCATATTCATGTGGACCCCGGAGAGTCGGGGCGCATCACCACAGAAAAGTGGGCCACCATTGAAATCAGCGGTTACATTTCTTCTCCTCACCTGGTCCCTTCTTCTCCTGGCCTGCTCGCCCGCGGGCAACACCCACGGGAGTGACGCAGGCCTGGATTCCGGTAACGATGTCATCGGGGACTCCGACACCATTGACAGCGACTGCTGCTCCGATGCGGACACCGACTCAGCAACCGATGTCATCGACGCCACGGGCCTCATCGACCCGGACAACCCCCGTATCTCCATCAAATTCATCAACGTGGGGCAGGGGGACGCCACCATCATCTCCGTGCCCGGCGGCAAGACCCTCATCTTCGACACGGGCCGCAAGGTGAGCGACGGTCAGCACCTGGGCAGTCTCCTCTGGGGGCTCTCGCCACAGGAGGTGATCCTGGCGGTCTCCCATTACGACTCCGACCACATGGGGGCCATCGAAGTCCTCTTCTCTGGACCTGACGGCGCCCCGGGTGTCGCCGGAGTCGATGACGACGCAAGCGGCTCCGCCGACGAGACCACCGTGGCCGGTGAATACGGGTGGCCCGGCTCCGACGACCTTCTCCCCGCCCTGGTCCTCGATCGCGGTCTCACCTACCTCCCCTCCACCACCGACATGGATCAGTACGTGGCCGCCTGTGAGGAAGTGCGACAGCAACCCGCCCCCGGTGATATCATCCCCATGGGCCTGCCCGAGCTCACCGTTCAGGTGCTGGCGGTGAACGGGATCCTCATGGACGGGACCGATGTAAACCCCCTCTACGAGAACGACCGTTCCATGGTGCTGCTGGTTACCTACGGAGCCTTCTCCCTCCTCCTCACGGGGGATCTCCCCTCCTACACGGAGTCCCTGGTGGCACAGCAGCTCTTTGACCAGGGTATCAAGCTCGACGTGCTCCACGCCGGCCACCACGGCTCCTTCACCTCAACGGACCCCCTGACGCTGGACCTGCTGGAGCCCCATGTGGCGGTTATCTCCGTGGGCAACTCCACCTCCTGCGGTGCAGGCTTCAACGCCTACGGCCACCCCTCCCAGGAGACCATCACGGCCCTCTGGAGCGCCGATGTCTCGGCCGTTTACCAGACCGAAGAGGGCGGCGCCACCATGGCCACCGGCCTGTGTGAACCTGCCACGGGAGAGACCTATCCCAGGGACTACCACACCATGGGGTCCTATTTCGCCGGCGGCGACATAGAGCTCTTCACCGACGGCGCCCAGTACTCCATCTCCACGGGCACCCAGACCCACTACTACCAGACCCACAACCCCATTCCCTACTGAAGATTCCCCTCCCTAATTCCATACTTTCCATTGCATCCCTGCTGTGGATTACACCATGGGAGCATACTGATTTAAAAGGTGCAGGCAGAGCAGTTGGTTGACAGACAAATGTTCAGCGCCGCTGCGGCGTCGATCAAACCGGGAGTCGCACACGGTCCTGTCCCGGAGAGGCAGACTGAGCACTCATACGATGTCTCGCCATTAGCCCCGGCACAGGCTTCCACTTCGCTGCAGCAGTTGGTGTTCACGCATACATTGCAGTCAATCTGCGCAAAGCCCAGATCAGAACCACAGAACTGGAACGGACAGTTGGTATCCTGACAGGTCGAATAGATGTCATAGAGGGTATTGGTGTCACATCCCACGGTTGATGGATCCATAATACATTGAGCACAGTCCGCGTCCTCCCAGCAGGGATTGAAAGAAGCGCAGCAGTTTGCAGAGAGGCACTCGTTGGCCTCGGGATTCGGATAAGACAGGGTTGATCCGCACATTCCGTTGGCGCATTCGATCTCGCAGTTGCCATTAAAACATTCATAGAATACTTGTGCGTCGTTAACTCCCTGGGGGTAGGTGGTGACACAGTCATTCTGGCAGTCATTGTCTGTGCATACTTCCATACAGGTAATCAGGTCATTGCAGTCGCTCCCTGGTGCGCACTGGACGATTTCTTCGCAGCAGCTTGACTGGCCACAGGGAAGGCACTCCTCGCCACGTTCAAAGGGAAGCTCCATGCAGAGGGGCTGACACTCGCCCTCCAGGCAGAAGCCGTCTGTTCCGCAGGGGACATCGCAGGAACCGCAGTTGTCATTGTCGGTTGCCAAATCCACACAGCCGCTGTCACAGTACTCCAGATTTCCTTCGCACGCTGTCACACATTCACCCTCAACGCATATCTGGTCGTTGTCGCAGGTGGTGTCGCAGTCTCCACAGTAGCTGGTGCTGGTCTGAAGGTCGGCGCAGGTCGCTTCACACAGCACAAGAGGTGCCTGGCAGGGGACGATACACTGGCCATTTACACACATCTCGTCAACTTCACACGCGTTGGTGCAGCTCCCGCAGTGGGCTACATCTGTGGTTAAAACCACACAATCACCGCTACAGGTAGTCTCCCCATCATTGCAGGTCGCACTGTCATCGTCACAGGCACTCACTGTGACAAACATCAGAACCAGTATGAACATAGCATTTTTTTTCATGTAATGACTCCTTGAAATAATTGGGACGTGGTGAAAAACAGGCGAACACTACCAGAAATGCGGGCGGTGGAATACCCTATAGTAATCAGAATATCTCATGTGAACATGAACAATGGAACTCAAACTGGATGCAAACAAAAAAATGATATGTATTTTTGAGGAAATGCCCCTCGCCCGCTTCCATGGCGTTAGGTGAGCGAGGGAAAACTCAGCACCAAAGATTATCATAAAACAGAGCCAGGCAGGGGAAATGAACTTGCATAATTCCCAAAAGGTGGTTTGATTCTCTTACATTTAAAGGTCCATACCGGATAAAATTCAGAAAGTTGTGGCTGGACGCACAGAGTTTCTGGATCGGATCCCTGGGATTTGTTTTCCGGGAAAGGGAAAAGGAGTTCAGCATGCAATCCAGACAGGTAATCATTGCATTATTGTGTGTCTTCGTCTGCGTTCTTTTTACGGCGACCGGATGCAGCGGAGAGGACGGGAAGGCGGGCTCCGACGGAGCCAATGGTCTGCCCAGTCTCCTCACTTCCACGAACGAGCCTCCCGGCGCGAACTGCCCGGCTGGAGGTTATCGAGTGGATTCGGGAGTGGACGACGATGGAGACGGTGTGCTCAGCACCGACGAGATCGACTCCACCATCTACATTTGCCACGGCACAGACGGATTGACGAGCCTGGTGACCATGACCTCTGAGCCGGCCGGGGCAAACTGCGCGGAAGGAGGGCAGAAGGTGGAGGTGGGACTGGACGACGATGGGAACGGCTCCCTTGACTCGTCGGAGGTGGAGAGCACCGCATACATGTGCCAGGGCAGCAATGGATTGACGAGCCTGGTGTCGGTGACCGCCGAACCGGCGGGGTCCAACTGCGTGAGCGGCGGGCAGAAGATCATGAGCGGTCTGGACGACGATGGGAACGGTGTTCTGGAGGCATTGGAGGTAGTCAGCACGGTCTATATCTGCCACGGCACGGACGGGGATCCTGGTGCCACAAGCCTGATCACCGTGACTCCGGAACCTGCCGGGCCAAACTGCGTGACCACAGGCAGGCGGGTGGACATCGGAGTGGACGATGACTCAAGCGGGACCCTCGACGCCACCGAGATCGACCAGACGTCCTATGTGTGCGACGGGGCAGACGGGCTTTCGACCCTGGTCTGGGTGACCCCGGAGCCAAACGGAACCAACTGCCCTGAGGGGGGGCAGAAGGTCGAGACCGGACTCGATGACAATGGCGATGGCACGCTGGATTCCGAAGAGGTGTCGACATTGGTCTACCTGTGTCATGGCGAGGGAGGGGCAGAGGGCACGGCCGGGCCGACCGGCCTGGTCAGCGTGACCAATGAGCCCGCCGGCACAAACTGCCCCGCTGGTGGACAGAAGCTCGAAACCGGGCTCGACACAGACGTGAACGGAGTGCTGGACCCGGGCGAGGTGGAGAGCACGGTCTATGTGTGTGACGGGGAGGATGGCGCGCCCAACTCCTGCACTGGCTATCGGATTGGCGAGTTCCTCTACCTGGATTGTGACGACGGAACCCACGTGACATGGTACGTGGGGATAGCGGCGAGCAGCGGCCTTTTTGTGGACAGCGGCCAGAGCCTCGGGAGCTACAAAAGCCGCTCCGTGAGCCTCGGCGACCTGGACGGAGACGGAGACCTGGACGCCTTTGTCGCAAATGAATACCAGGGAAACCGCGTCTGGCTCAACGATGGCAGCGGAAACTTCACCGACAGCGGCCAGAGCCTGGGAAGTCTCCAGCGTTGGTCGGTGAGCCTCGGCGACCTGGACGGAGACGGAGACCTGGATGCCTTTGTGGCGAACTCTGCTCAGGGAATCCGCATCTGGCTCAACGATGGCAACGGAAACTTCACGGACAGCGGACAGAACTTCGGATGTGTAAACTGTCTCTCGGTGAAACTGGGCGACCTGGATGGGGACGGCGACCTGGACGCCTTTGAGGCAGGCTCCAATCTGGGGAACCGTGTTTATTTCAACGACGGGAATGGACTGTTCACAGACAGCGGCCAGAGTTTGGGCAACTACAACGGCTATTCCGTTAGCCTCGGAGACCTTGATGGAGACGGAGACCTGGACGCCTTTGTGGGAAACTATGACCAGGGGAACCGGGTCTGGCTCAACGACGGGAGTGGGTTCTTCACAGACAGCGGGCAGAGCCTGGGCAGTTCATACAGTTGGTCCGTGGGCCTCGGTGACCTGGATGGAGACGGGGATCTGGACGCCTTTGTGGCGAACTCAGGCCAACCCAACCGGGTCTGGCTCAACGATGGCACCGGAGTTTTCACGGACAGCGGCCAGAGTCTGGGAGGCTTCGACAGTTTTTCCGTGAGCCTCGGCGACCTGGATGGGGACGGGGACCTGGACGCCTTTGTGGCGAACTACGGCCAGGGTAACAGGGTCTGGCTCAACGATGGAACCGGAGTTTTCACGGACAACGGGCAAATATTGGGGAACTTCAACAGTTTCTCCGTGAGCCTCGGCGACCTGGACGGGGACGGGGACCTGGACGCCTATGTGGCGAGCTACAACCAGGGAAACCGCGTCTGGCTCAACCAGTGATTCCCATTTCCCCCATCACCTTTTCTTTACTTCCCGCTATTGTGAGAGTGCGGTGATTATTTCGCGGGACGGGATAAAGAGAGGGAGAAGCCCGTGAGGAAGGATTTCTCGTTGCCGGGTACCCGAAAGGGCATGTCCCAGGGTATCTCGTCGGCTTCCATGGCGTTCAGACCCACGAAGCCAACAAAGTTGATCACCGACTGGTTGGTAAAGAAGCTGGTGAGGGTGTTTCTCACGGAGGCGTCATCGATCTGGGAGATGGTATCCCCAATGATCAGCGCCGCCTGGATCTTGCCCTCCGCACCCAGCAGCCAATACTCCAGCGGACGGATATCCTCCACCATGGTGTGGACGTGGTGAAACTTGAGGACGAAGGGCTGCCCGCCCGCAAGGACCAGCTGGCCGTTGACATAGAGACGGGCGTCTGCGGGGGAGCACACCATGTTGAAGTTGGTCAACTCCACCTCAATGGTCTGCCCGTTCTTGGTGAGGGTCCCCGACAGCACATAGTCAAGAGGCTCGGTGGGCTCTGGGACGGGCGGAAGATGTGCGGGGTCGTTGATAATAGGATTGGAGCGGGGCTCACCGGTGTAGACGAAAGTCCAGGCCGGGTCATAGATCCCCTTCTCGAAGTACCCCCTCTCGCCGCCCAGAACTCCCTCGACCCGAAGGGTGCGGGCGGCGTTGCCCTTCCCTGTCTGGAAGACAGTGATCCGTTTGGTGATGAACCCCTCGGTGATCGGGGGCTGGAGCCTCCAGTCCTCCGACGGGAGCTTGCGGGTCGTCCCCGAGGGACCATCGATGATATAGGAGTACTCCAGGAGGGAGTTCTCCCCGCCCGTGTCGAAGTCATACAGCCGCGTGTAGATGTTACCTCTGGGGCCTATGAGCATGACCGTGGAGGCCGAGGCGCTCATGTTCACCGCGGGGAAGGTTCCCCTGTCGGGCGTGCAGATCTGCCTGGACCAGTCATTGGGGAGCCACCAGTCGTTGAAAAACAGG
>JAHJLU010000816.1 GCA_018821745.1 Myxococcota bacterium
CGTGCAGCAGCAACGGTGACTGTACCATCACCAATGGCACCTGCCTCGCGCTGGAGGGCACCGGCAACTCCGTGTGCACCACACCCTGCGACTCTACTCCCAACCAGTGCCCCGATGAATACCTGTGCACTGAAACCGACACTGACGGGAATCAGTGTATCCCCAGAACAAACTCCTGTACTGAGCCCTCCGGTGGCAAAGAGACCTGCCGGGCCTGCAACGAATGGTCCGATTGTATCCGAGGTGGCTGCCTGCCTCCCGACGGGAGCTTCGACAGCCCCACCTATTGCCTCGACTATTGTGATTCCACCGCCGATTGCGGCCCATATGCCACCTGCGAAAGTCTCTATCTCCCAGACTATGATGTCACAATCCCCGTCTGCCTCCCCAATACGGAAGTAGACACCTGCACACACTGGCGCTACTGTGATGAAGATTGTGCCGACCCTTCCCAGCCCTGCTCCTTCACCTACTGCATCGACAACGACAGCATTTAAGCCATGGCCAAGGGGAAAAAGCGTAAAAGTCCGATATCTTCGGCACCAAAAAAAGCTTTTTCCCACGATAGCGCCTTCTCCACCCTCAAGGGCGCAAAAATTGCCCAAAAAACAGAGGCACGGGCCACCCCCCCCCCAGTGGATGCTCCCGAGACCACACAGCAGGATCCGGAAGGACTGCAGCTGTGGAAACGATTTCATGAGGGGGTTATCCCAATGGACACCTCTAACGTTCTCCCCTGCGCACCTCCGATTCCCCGTGAGGATCCACCCAGACCCCCCGATGAAAAAGATATGGTGATGGCGGAGCTCGCTGATCTGATCTCTGGCGAAGGTGAATTTGCCATCGAGTTTCTCGATGAGTTTGTAACCGGTATCGCCCCCGGGGTCGATCTGCGCCTGCTGAAAAAACTGAAGGCGGGATCCTTCTCCTACCAGAGCTACCTGGATCTCCATGGTCATGTCTGGAACGATGCCCGGGAGATTGTCCTGGCGTTTATCAACCGGGCTATCCGTGAAGGGAAGCGTTGTGTCCTCATCGTGCACGGACGCGGTCTCCATTCCAAAGGGGAGATTGCCACTCTGAAGAAGAACCTCATCTCCCTGCTCACCCGTGGGCCCCTCCGCAGAAAGGTCCTTGCATTCTCCTCCGCACGCAACGTTGATGGGGGTCCCGGGGCACTGTACCTCCTGCTCAGAAAAGCGAGGACTCCCCATGGATAGGGGACCTGAAAGCGCCATCTCCTTCTGCTCCGTCTGTGGGACCGCCATAGAGCGAAATCCTCACCTGGCACACATCCCTCAAATCTGCCCACGGTGTCACACGGAAGGGACCGTCGCCATTCTCGAGCGCCACGCCCATGACGGCAAGGGCGAGATTATCGGCGGGTGCTGGGAGGGAAATAAAATTCATGTCGTCACCTATCTGGGGGATCTGGGCCCCTCCAGGCGACCTGCGAGCATTGAACGCTGGCCCGAAAAAGTGTTTGAGGTCCTCTCACTCTCAAAAAAAAGCGAAAACCTTGCCACCAGGTGGACATTCTATGCGAGTATGTTGCCTGCGATCCAGCGGATCATCACATACACTGGACGCGTGCTGACCCTTTACGACAGGGAATAGGAGCCTCATGGCCTCCTCTGTCTCCCTCCACCACCCATTGAGGAGGATATATGTCCCATCCCCAAATTCTTCATATTACCCCAGGCGATTTCCTGGAAAAGAGCTTCCAGTTGGGGAGAAAGCTCTTTGAAGCGGGCATAAAACCGCGACACACAATTTCCATCTGGAGGGGAGGCACCCCTGTGGGCCTCGGGGTGGATGCGTTTTACCGTTCCCGCGGGATCTTCCTGAACCACACTACCATCGCGACAGAGTCCTACGAAGGGATCGGGGTCCAGGGAAAGGTCGTTGTGAAGGGGCTGGAGCATCTTATCAATGTGGTGTGCAGAGAGGATGACCTGTTGATTATCGATGATGTGTACGAGACCGGAAATACCATCCGGGCAATCATCGAGACCATCCGGGATCGTGCAAGGGCCAATACACCGCGGAAAATCTACATCGGAACCATCCACTCCAAGCCGGAAAAACACTGCTACGAGGAGTTCCCGGTTGTCTCCCTGGAGATACTCCCGGGGTCCACATGGATCGATTACCCCCACGAGCTGGCGGACCTGGTCAATGAGAATGATCCATTGGATTCCCTTATTAAGCACAAGGACCCCCGAATCTGGGAGATTCTTCATGGCCCACCCGCTACCCCCGGGGCACAGCTTGCCAGTCTGCCCCGTTCCTATCTGACGCCGGCCCAGCTGCAGTACGATGCCATCGAGCTGGGTCTGCACATGGCCAGAGAGAAACAGTATCTGCCTGATTTTCTGATTGCCCTCTGGCCTGGCGGCGTCAGCGCAGGACTCCCTATACACGAGGTTTACAAATACCTGGTGAAAAAGGGAGAGCTTCCCAAATCTCCCAACCACATCAGCCTGAACACCACGAAAACCCACCTCACCTATCGGAGTAATATTATCGGGATTGAATACCTGATGGAAA
>JAHJLU010000817.1 GCA_018821745.1 Myxococcota bacterium
ACTTCGCCGTGGGTGACTTCGTCAGCGGTGAAGGGCACCTCTACTGCGGGTACTGCAAAATGTGTCGCACCGGCCAGGGACACGTCTGCGAGAACTGGGTGGGCCTGGGCTACGATGTTGACGGCTGTTTCGCAGAATATATGGTCCTGCCCGACCGCAACGTCTGGAAGAATCACCCCAGCCTCTCGCCGGAAGTTTGCGCCATCCAGGATCCCCTGGGCAACGCGGTTCACTCCGTCTTCGCCACCGACTGCGTGGGAAAAACCGTCGCTGTCTTTGGAATGGGCCCCGTGGGTCTCCTCTCCGTGGCAGTGCTCAAGGCCATTGGCGCCCGTGAAATCATCGCGGTGGAAAAGGGTAACCAGTACCGCATGGACCTGGCCAGAAAAGTGGGAGCCACGGTCGTCATAAACGCGGATGAAGTGGATGATATCCCGGCTGCTATCCGAACCATCGTGGGCGGCAAGGGCGTGGATGTCTCCATGGAGATGGCGGGAGCCCAGCGCTCCATCATCGACGCCATCGAGTGTGTGCGTCCCAACGGCCACGCAGTTCTGCTGGGCATCCCCAATGGTTCGGTCCCCTTCAAGGTGACCGAAGACGTTATTTTCAAGTCTCTGCACATCCACGGGATCACCGGGCGGGCCATCTGGGGCACCTGGTACCGCATGGCAGCCCTGCTGGAAAGCGGCCACCTGGATCTCACGCCCATCATCACCCACTCGTTCCCCTTCACCGAATATCAAAAAGGCTTCGATATCATGGCAAAGGGGACCTGCGGCAAGGTCATCCTCACCTTCTGAGCCCCCTTCGACCGCTCAGGTTTTATTCTGGAGTAACGGTAGTCACCGCGGGGGAGATTCCACGACCCGCCACACCTAGTTGCATGGCCCGCCTGCCCGAGGGGATGAACCGGAAGGTAGCCTGTCCCTGGGCGTCGGTGACGGATTTAATGACAAAATCATCGGCTTTGACGAGGGTCACCGTGGCGCCGGCGACGGGCTGATGTGCTTCATTTTGAACCGTGACCGTCATCTCCTGAAAGCCGGGGCCGAAGGTAGCCGGCGCGTCCAGGGTCACCACCTCGAGGTTCCCCAGGAGCACCCTCAGTGCAGGATCCCCCAGAAGGATGAGGACCTGCTGGGTCCACCACTCCCGCTCTTCGGTGATGGTCAGGAGGCTGCTGGGCACCTGGGGGATCGAGTAGTTGATGGTCCCCAGCTCGGCCCTGCCCACGTTGAACGCCTCACCAATGGTACCCACTTCATCCACAAACAGGGCCCTGCTCATGGCGTGGAGGAACTGGGATCCTCCCCATGGCCCAAGGCCCACCGCCGTATTGCCCACGTAGGCCACAGCCCCGTGGTAGTCGTTCAGAAGCAGCTCCCCCGCGGAGTCGTTGTCCGGCTCCTGTGGGATAAATCCGTCGTCCATGTCGGCGAAATTGCCCGCGAGGCAGGCGCAGGAGAGCAGCACAAAGGGATCATCATTGTTGAATGCTCTGATGACACCGAGATCGATGGAGGAGGCGAGGGTCTCGTGGCTCCCGTGCCCGTTGTGGAACAGGAAACTGTACCCCTGAATCAGAGCCTGCTGGAGCTTCGAATAGGAGAGCACCTCTCCGCCGAACTTTTGCGCGGCGGCCTCGGTGGCATAGAGGCGCTTCACATTCTCCTTGAAGGACTCGGGGAAGAAGGCGTTGAAGGTGGGCTCAATCCCCTCGGCGCCATCAATAACTCCCGTGGCAGGAGAATCAACCGCGATATCGGAGAAGAGCAGCGGATAGGGGATTCGAACGCTGGCGGAAGCGGAGTAGCGCTTGTATTTACGAATGTAGTCCCTCAGTTCATCCTCGGTGTCAACCGGGATTCGGCCAACCGCCACATTGGACACCCGGGCTTCTTCCACGGTGAAATCCTCATCACGCTCACCAGGGACACCGTCTTTGTCTTTGTCGAAGTCCACCTCGAGGTTGCTAAAATAGAGCTGTGAAGGGGCATTGGAAGCATACTCATCCCCCGTGAGGGAGATGGAGATCTCGTTGGGGACCCGTCGAAAAGGGACCACTCCCGCGTCTCCGCCCAGGAGGACAAACCTGAGGCTCCCCATTTCGTACTGTTCCTTCAGGTAGTTTCGCAGCTGCTCCGCGTCGTCGGCGCCGGAAGTGACCTCCATGACCTCGTCCATGGTCACCACCTCGGTGTAGACACCTTCCAGGGTCCGCAGGTCGGCGTACTCCTGCCACGCCCCGGCCAGGGAGACACTGGTGACGATTAACATCTCGGGACCCAGTGGCCGAAGATCACCCTCTGTTACGCGACCCTGGCTGTCTTCACACAACCACTCGCTGTTGCAGGATCCACCGGTGTCGTCGCCGGAGGAACACCCGACCGTAAGAGTCAGCATTATCAGGGAGAACAGCAGGGATAATTTTTTCATGAGGATCTGCCTTTCGAATCTTTGGGGGCGGGAGATAAACTCACCACACGACAAATAGCACAGCCAGAGAGAATGTCCCGCCTCGGGGCTATTCTTCCGAGAAGACCTGGGCGGTGAAGGACTCCAGCTCGACCTCGGGCTCACGCCATGTACCCACAGGGAGACCAGCCTTCTGACACAGATGGTCCAGGTACTCAAGCCGATCCCAGCCCCACTCCACGGGCACCTGGGGCAGCAGCACGCCCCGATGAAAACCCAGGGTGATAAAGAGGCCATGGGTCCCAACCACCACCTCTTCGGGAG
>JAHJLU010000818.1 GCA_018821745.1 Myxococcota bacterium
GATACGAGAGGGCAGAGATCTGCACGGCGCCGCCGCCGCCACCGCCCTTCCCCTGGGACGTGCTCGTGGATGTTGGCGTATTGTGACCACCACCACCGCCACCGCTGCCACCAAGCAGGGGTTCACATGAATCAGTGCCATAGACACCGCCAGCGTTTCCTCCATCACCACCACCTCCTTTGCCCCCGGCAGTGAGGTATCCCGCGCCACCACCTCCCGATTCGTCACCCCAGTAGTCATCCTTGCCGGCACCACCGGCGCCGGGACCCTGACCGCCGCGGTTTGCGTTCCCGCCCATAAATCCGCCCGGTCCGGCACATGTTCTACTGTCATTGGAACAGGAGGAGACTTTAGCTGAGACATCGACAACACCGGCAATCATGGTTGTGTCGGCGAGGAGAATCAGCGGCAGGTCACCATGGGCGGTGAGCGTGGCCCCTGCCACCAGTGTCAGGTTTTGAAACACAAAGAGGCCGGCCTGGGTACCGTCGGGGAGAGTGATCACGTCAAAATAGATCCCCGTATTGGTATCGAGCCCGGCACCGGGTATACGGTACTGATTGCCGTTGATGATGATCTCCCCCGTGTCGGTGATAAGCAGCGCGTCGGTTGAGAGATACCAGTCGCCCACGCCGGGGGTCAGCACCAGGGAGGGATCCACGCCATTGGACGGGGTCAATTCAAAGCAGGTGGGGACAGAGGGATCACAGCCATAGGGGCAGGTCATCTGCGTCATCTCACCGGTCCCGGTACACACGTTGAGGCGATAATAGTCAAGGCACTCATTGTCAGCGGCTGTGCACTCGGAACCTCCGTCACCAGCGTCGTGGTGGGCATCCGCGTCGGTAGCGGCATCTACCACGTCTGGAACATCGGCGGCGTCAGCGTCGGGGACCGTGGAATCTGAAGCGGCATCGGTCCCGCCCGGATTGAGTCCGGCTGGATCAAAACTGCAGGAGAGGGCAGATCCTGCCATCAGTACAATCAGGGCAAAAAAAGTGATGGATAGCCGCATAATTTTCTCCACTCAGTGACCGGAGCGGGAATTGAGGGTCTCATCAGAGCCACAAAACGCTCAGGTACTGGGACCAAACCTTTCCCGCAGGACGCCGCCGACTATAAACCAATTTCACAGGAATTTTAATAAGATTTATTGAATTTTCCGCTGTTCTTGCTCATGGCCTCCCGGAAAAAAAACACAAAAGAAGATCCTTTTCAGGGAAAAATCACTAAAATATTTGTGCGCGCCTCTAATCTCTGTTACAAATGATGTAGGATAGTTTAATACATTTTTCTACAATGTGAACATTATGAACACACTGATCGCCATCCTCACATTTCTGACAACTACCCCGGCACGGCTCGACAACCCATGGACAGCACCCCTTTCCCACTGTGAAGACCCGGCGGTTCAGAAAAAACTGCAGGACAGACCGGGATTCTGGGAACAGACCAAAGACGAAAAACTCATCAAACACATCCAGACCGCCAAAATTAAAGCCATTGGATTCAATATCGGAGGCTCTACCATCTCCCTTCGGCTGGACTTCACCGATGGCAGCAGCGCCGCCTTCAAACCGGATCAATTCCATGAGGAGACCGTCCCGCGGTACGAGATCGCTGCCTATCATATCAACAAACTCCTGGGAATGTCCCGGGTCCCCCCCTCGTCGTGGCGGGTCATCACCAAAAAAGAGCTGGTGAACAAACTCAAAGGGGTCACCTTTTCCCAGCGCCGCCGAATTCTCCGGGAAGTGAAATTTTACAAAGATGGAACGGTAAAAGGGGAGGTCTCCCACTGGGTCCCCGTGATCAATTACCTGCACCTTGAATCCATGACCTGGCGCAGCAAGTGGATGTCATGGCTCGCTCCCTATGATCAACTGTTCCGGGATCAGTTCCTCATGGCTGCCCAGATCAGCAACATGATCCTCTTTGACTTCATCATCAACAACCCCGATCGGTTTACCGGCTCCAACACCTTGAGCACCCCCGACAAAAGCCACCTGTATTATATGGACAACACATTCTCCTTCTATCCCAACGACCAGGGTTCGGGGATGGCCAGGATCTATATGTCCCAGGTGCGCCGCTTCTCCAAAAAAATGATCGATAACCTGAAGAAACTCACCAAGGCAGCCATAAAAAAAGAGATCGCCAAGGTCAAAAATCCTCCATGGACAATCCTCACCGAGAAGGAACTGAATTCTGTCATCAAGCGCAGGGATTACCTGATGGAGCATATCGTCAAAACCGTCGCCCACCACGGGTGGAGCAAGAGTGTGGTGTTTCCATGAGACAGTGTCCCGCATGCGGAAGGGACTTTGATGTCCTGGCCGCCGGTTTCACCGTCATATCGGGGGGAACAGTCACGCTGGTCTGTTCCGAGCGCTGCACAAAGCGCATCCAGGGGCCCCACCTCGCGTCCCAGTACCTTTGCCCCACAACAACGGGAAGTGGGCACGCAAATCTCCTTGTGTGGGCACGCAAAGCGCTCACCGCGAGCGTTCTGGCGCTGGCCTTCATAGCGGTCATTTACATGATCGTCCATGCCTTGTCCGAGGCTGAACCCAGGCAGAGCGAGATCCCCTTCCACACCTTTACACAGGTTCGGTCAGAGGGCCGGGCACTCTTCTCCGTCACCGTGGAGAGTCCGAAAATCGATGAGAATATTCAGGAAAAAACCGAGGAGTATCAACTAGCAGCGCAGAAAATCCTGACCAGACTGCTCACCTCTCCCTGTAACTCCCTGTGGGAGGTCGAAGGTATTGATATTCTTGCGAGCCACGGCAACAAGGAGGCGCTGGCCAAACTGAAAAAGCTGCTCATCGACGACGACGGTCCCCGGCGCCGAAAGGTTGCCCACGCTCTGGCACGCCTGGGTGACAAGGAAGCGGTAATCATCCTGCGGGACGCCATGCGCTCGAAAAACAGCGCTGTCTCCACAGCGGCAGCCTTTTCCCTGGGAGAACTGGGAGATCAGACAGCGCTCAAATATCTCAAGCAGCTCATGT
This sequence comes from Myxococcota bacterium, assembly GCA_018821745.1. GTDB lineage: Bacteria > Myxococcota_A > Polyangia > HGW-17 > HGW-17 > SZUA-580. The sequence goes on from JAHJLU010000818.1 coordinate 3,015, forward strand.
CCTTCAAGCAGACACGGTTCTCCGCCGCCGAGTCGGTCCTCTACCTTGGCTGGGCCCCTGCACGGGAGTATCTGTTCAACATGGCCAGCAAGGGACACCGCTCGGGTGACCGGGTCCGTGCGGCCCTCTCCCTGGCGAAAGCCGGTGATCTCAGAGCATCGGCGATTCTTTTGAAGGCCCTCCATGACGGAACATCCCGGTACCTCGCCGCCATGGGGCTCGCGTACCTGGGGAAAAAAGAGGCCATCCCCGTCTTGAACCAGGCGATTAAACACATCTCCCTTCGAATCGAAGCGGCGAAATACCTGGCGAGACTGGGCAACTTTGATTCCATTGCGGATCTCCAGCCCCTCATGGCCAGTGAGTTCATGCCCCAGAGAATCACCGCCGCCAGCGCCATGTTCATCCTGACGTCCCGCAAACTGACAACAGAGAACAATACCACATCCAACCCTGAACAGCGGACCACCTGGCTCGCGGCGGGCTTTACGAGGATCGGCACATGGCTGCAACTGTAAGGCTTTACTACCTGTTCAGGGGTCTCTCCAGCGCCTTCCTCTTCAAGGTGTTCCTGGTCTTTTATTACCTGGAACAGGGACTGGGGTTTGCACACATAGGCATCCTGCAGGCCATCTTCGCCTTCACGGTAATCTTTCTGGAGATCCCCACGGGGATCTGGGCCGACCGTTATGGCCGAAGAAAAACCATGGGCTACGGGGCCCTGCTCATGTCCCTCGCGGCCTTTGGCTACTACTTCGCCCAGGGGTTTTATCACTTCGCTTTCTTTGAGTTTCTCCTGGCCTTCGGGCTCTCCCTCACCTCCGGTGCAGACTCGGCCTTCCTCTATGACGCCCTCAAAAGCGCCAACAAAGAAGAGCTTTATTCTGAGCTGGAGGGCAAGGCCGGCTTCGCGAAACATTTGGGCATGGCTCTCTCTGCCCTCATCGGCGGCTTTATCGCCATGAGAAGCCTCAGCGCCCTCTTTCCCTGCACGGCTGTCATTATTTTCCTCTCCTACCTGGTGACCTTCTTTATGGAGCAGGGGCTCCCCGTCACCACCAATGTCCACCAGAGCGCCGCAACCCACTGGAGGGAGAGCCTCACCGCCCTCAGAAATCACCGGGCAATCTGGTGGACCATACTCTATTCCAGTCTCGTCTTTCTCATGGTCCGGGCCTCCGATACGCTGCTGCAGCCTGTCCTCAAAGCCAACGGGTTCGAATACTGGAAAATCGGTATCCTGGCGGCAGCCGGATCCCTGGTAGCCGCCTTCGCTTCCAAAAGCACGGGCACGCTGCTCAAACGTTACAATGAATCCTTCATGCTGTGGATGCTCCCTGTCATCCTCCTCATCTCCTATGCCCTCTTCGCTTCGGGCAGCGGCATTTTACTGGGGGTAGTGCTCCTTGCCAACCTGGGCATCCAGGGATTTTACAGCCCCTTCACAAAAACCCTCCTCAACCGGAGCATCGAGAAGTCCCAGGTCCGCGCCACCCTCCTCTCCATGGAGAGCTCTGTCAAACGCACGGTCATCGCCCTGCTCATGCCCCTTATTGGTTTTGTCATCGATCGGTACGGCATGAAGGGGGGCCTGTTTACACTGGTAATCACGGGCCTCATCTGCCTCGTGGCACTTTTCTGGGCCACTCCGGGTAAACTAGGGGGTTTTGGGAAATTAAAAACAGGTTATAAAGGGGGTAGTCGAACCCCTCTGGGTGAGTCTTCGGTTCTGAATTCCGGGATTCCCACCAGAGATTTGGTGGAAGTGGACTCACAGGTCTGCTCCGCAACGGGAAAACCTGCACCATGATTTTCATTTACTCCCTCATGTTTCTTCTTCCGACAGCCAGCGATATCACCTGCCGATGGGGACAAAAATCCAATATGCCGCCCCAAACCGCCTGCGGGGTCCCCACCTGGGTCCGCCTGCCGTTGGTCGAAGGTGGCAAGCGGTTTGAATTCCGCCGGGCCGATAACCCCAACCTGAGCAGCTACTTTCATCGCAAACGCGACGGGAAAGGCCCCGTCAAGCGCTTCTCCAACCTCATCAACCTTTACAAGGTCGATCTCTTTTTATGCCCCCAGGACTTTGACAAACCAAAAACTATTCTGTTCAAGTTGGTGACCACCAAGGGGGTAAAAGATGTTCAGTGCCGCATGGGGCCTGTAGGCGCTCCTGCGGTATCTCCCGTGGATCCCCCCATGGTCGTGGCCATGAAAGGGCCCGACATGGATACTCCGCAGCCACTGGTCATGGCCCCCGATCCCATGGTGGTCGCGCCGGTAAAAACTGCCGGACCCAGTATCATCTCCGACATTGTGCCCCCTCCAGTTTTCAAGCCGGCACAGAACGATCCTCTGGCCCGGATGGTGGGGTTTGCGGTCCTCGGTTTCTCCGTGGTGGCCTTTTTGCTGCTCTCGCTGGCCATTTTCCTCCTGGCACGCAAGGTGTGGGCGCTTGAGAAAGCCCTGGAGTCCAAAGGCACAGCCAAATCGACGGTTTCGGAAAAAACCCCTGACAAATAATATAATCATTGAATCTCAAAGAAATAACAGGGACAACGCCCCGGTAAATTACAGATCAATCTCCAAGTAATCGTGGCAGGCGAACACTTCGAGATCGCTCTTCTTGCGGGTCTCCTCGGCCTCTTTCATGATATCGGCAATATCTGCGTCGGTGGAGGCGGGATCGTGATGGGTGAGCCCGAGCTTTTTCACGCCAACATCTTCCGCAACCCGCACACAGTAATCGGGGGTCCCGTGGCCAAATCCCGAAGTAAATTTTTCATACTTTTCACGGGAGTACTGGGCATCCATCACCAAGAGGTCGGCGCCCATGAGATGGTTTCTAAAGGAGCGGGGGAGGCCGTCTTCGTTCTCGTGGTCCGTGAGAAACACAAAGGTGGCGTTGGTGGTCTTCTCTTCAATCCTGTAGGAGACCGTCTGCTCGGGATGACGCGATTTGTGCATGGTGATAATCAGGCACTCACTCACATGGAACTTTTCGCGCCCTATGGGAAGCATGGAGTCATGGGCCAGCACCCGCTCATAGGACTCGATGGTCATGATGCGGTAGCCACCCTGCGCGTGGAAGACTATGACCATGGTCTTGGGAAACTCGAAGTCCTTATAGGTGATATGACTCTCCACCTCTCGATGGTGCACGGGGAAATAGGGGGGGCGCATGAGTTCATGGAGCATCTGTTTGGGACCAATCCCCTGATCCACGGGCCCGCACAGTTTCAATTTTAGGTGCTTCATGAAAATGGGCGGTGCCAGAAAAAGCCCCTGGGTGTGATCGTAATGGTAGTGGGTAAAGAGGATGATAATCTCTTCAAGATTACCTTCCGCCAGGGCATCCCAACTCAAGGGCACAAACCCGCTCCCGGCGTCGATGGCAAGGGTCAGACCAGCGGGCAGACACTCCGAGTATATGCGCACACAGGTAGTATTTCCGCCATAGAGCACTTTATCGGGGCTGGACACAGGCACAGAACCCCTCGTTCCGTAAAATTTGACCTTCATGGTACCTCCCTTTTTACAAGGCAGGTAGTTAATACCCTACAACGCGAACATTATCAATCTCCCAGTTTCCACTGGCAGGGACACTGATGGAAGCTTCCAGCCTGAAGATAATCTGGACCTGGGAGAGGCCGGTGATGAAGGATGAGAGATCCCAGATACCCGGTGTCAGGGGATTCACATCAACCATGGCTGACCACACGGGGATGGGGGACTCTCCCTGGGGTTTGATGAGAATATTCCCGCTGATCTGGGAGACGGCGTTAAAGCCGTCGAGCTGGTGATCCATGGTGAGGATGAGGGTTGACATACCCGTCACATCAAAGGTCTGGGTCAATAAATCGACGTAACCGGTCTCATCGATAGAGGCGGCCATCCTCCTGCCGGTCCCCGGACTCACACAGGTCCAGTTGGCATCCGTGGGCAGCGGCATTCCCTGCCATCCCGGCGGGGGGCAAGCGAGGTCAAAGTCCACATCCACAAAGGTACTGGGGGTAGTGATAACATTTATGTGAGTGGCCACACCGTCGATGGACTCGGTCTGTGAAGCATGGTTGACGCAGAGGTGATAGGTCCCCGGGGCCAGATCCATGAGGACAGGCTTGATAGTGGGCATTAGCTGCGCACAGTCGCCCCCTACACCCCCGTTGTCGTTTTGCGCCACCACGTTTCCCACGGAATCGTAGAGCATCAGGTAGGTGTCACCGGGGCACTGATCCTCCCAATAAATATCCGTGGTATAGGCCTCAAGGATGTACCCCGTGGCACCAATCTCCACCTGCACACAGTCCGTATCGGTTCCCGAGGAAATGGTGGAGCACCAGACCGAGTGGGGGCCAGGATATTCGTTGGACTCCACCATACTATCGTTGGGCTCTTCTTCACCGCTGGTACACAGCGAGGTGGTGTAGGTGATCCCGAGATTTAAATTCCCCGTCCCCGGGCCGTCCCGTTCCACGACGATGATATAATTCCCTGACTCAAATGCTGTGAAGATAAGATCGTTGTCGGCGAAGGCCTGACAGGGGCTGTCGTCGCTGCAGGTGCGCAGAATCTTGATGCTCACGTCCGGCCCGCTGAGTCGGAGCACCCTGATAGTCTCCCCCGAGACGAGATCGACAGAGAAGGCGATATCGTTGGAGTTGGCCAGGGGACCTCCACAGGTGGGATCGGAAAGGGAGATACTGTTGGCGAAGTTGACCTCGAAATCCATGAGCTGGATCTGATACGGGATGGAGTTGACAGGGTACACGGAATCACAGGAGTCCCCCATCTTTGCACACTGGGCGGCAATTCCCTGGACGGAGCAGAACTCGTACTCTTCCAGATTACAGGTGTCAGAAAGCTCCCACCGGCTGCAGACAGTGCCGTAGGATTGGCAGGTCATTATGGAGGAGAGATCCTGACTACACTGCTCCTCCCCTACGTTGCACAGGGCACAGGAACACTCGGTCCCCCCGGACTCATTTTCAACACAATGGTTCTCGGTGGGACACGCCGACTCCTCCCAGGAAGTGCAGCCTGTTGCGTCTATTACGCAGATAAGGCGCGCAAAAGTGTCCTCGGAGCAGGCCTCTTCTCCTTCAGCACAGACACCAGCGCAACTGACAACACACTGAGCCTCCCCGTCAATGGGGCGACACTGCTCATTCTCGTTACAGCTGTCCAGCGTCCGCCACACCAGACACAGATTTTCCCCGGACACCACCGGGCTGCAACCTTCGGTTTTCGAAAAATCGGGGGAACACCCCGTGAGACCTTCCTCACACTGGTCAGCGCAGGTGGTGGAGCAGAAAGCTCCCAGCTCAACCTCCTGACAATATTCCGTGTCGCAGTCCTCCCCCACCTGCCACAGACCACAGCCGGTCCCGTCGTTGATGCACTGGAGCACCTGATTGTCCAGGCATCGGGAGCTCCCCGTCTCGCATTCACCGCAAAACGAGGTACACTGGGAAACATCAATAACACAATGGTCGCAACCGGTTATTCCGCCCGTAAACCCGCGGTCGATACATGTCTCGGGGATTGCAACACCATCACACTGCTCCGAACCCTCCACGACCGAATTGCCACAGGTATTGTTGTTGGTACCCTGCTCAGAAAACCCGGAAGTGTCAAAACTACATGCCATATAACCCATGCTGATCATTGCAAATAATAAGAAAATTAGTGTTTTCATGGCGGTCCTTGCCCCTGTGGAGGGATGTACGATGATATTGTTGCGCCCCCTCCCCCTTTGTCAAGGCAAAGTTGGAAAATTAACTTTCGGTTACCCATACAAACTCTTGACAGCAAGGCCTCCCCTCTATAGTGTTAACCAAATAGTTAAGAGGTCTCCATGGACAACCGCACAAAAATACTTCAGGCAGCCATCACCGTCTTCGCCGAGAACGGCAAGGAGGGGGCCAGAGTCGACAAAATTGCCGCCCTCTCTGGTCTCAACAAGGCGATGATCTATTACTATTTTACATCGAAGGATCTGCTCTTCGAGGAGGTGCTCAGCCGTATCCTCATTGATGTATTTCAGGAGATTGAAGAGAAAACATTCCTGGCCCTGAGCCAGTCCGATGACCCCGTTGAGTTGCTCCGGGTCGTGGTGCGAACTCTCTTCGAGAGCTTCGCCAGCCGCGAACACTACGCCACCCTCATCAATTCCACCCTGGCCAAGCACAGCGAGATGGTCCGGCGCGTGCTGACCAAAGAGCTCACGAGCCGGGACTCAAAAATCGCCACCCTCATGCACCATATTTTACATCTGGGGAAGCCGGGGAATGTTTTTCGGGAGGTTGATATCCAGCAACTGGAGATCAACCTGGTGGGGATGACCCTCATCTACTATGTGGCCAAACCCATAGCCGAAGCCCTTTTACTCGAAGAAGTGGACGAGGAGGGTTTCCTGGAGCGCCGCATCACCTCCACCATCGATCTCCTGCTCTATGGAATTCTCCGCAGGTAACACCCGCTCCCGTTGCACCATGTGAACCAGACAAAAAAGGGATCACCGGTTCTCCCGATGATCCCTCTGCCCCTGGCAGCCGCAGGCACCATGCCTAACGACGATTGATTTTTATGGTGTGGGGTTTCTCGCTCTCGCTTTTTGGCATAACGACTTTCAGCACACCATGATCAAAGTCTGCCTTGATCTTTGATATATCCAGCCCTGATGGGAGTTTAAAGGCCCTCTCATACCGAAACTGCCCGATCTCGCGGAAGCGGGGTTTCCAAGATTTATCCGCGGAAACGGGGATTGCCTTGATGCTGATCTCGTTGTTTTCAAATTTCAGTTCCAGGTTCTCCTGGGGGACACCCGGCAGATCAGCCACCATCACGATCTCGTCGGTGGACTCGTAAATGTCCATATAGGGTGCAACAGCAGGCGTTGATTCCATTTTTTCAGACTGTTCATTTTTCTGCATTGATTTTTCCATAATTTCACCTCCACAAATTTTTCAGACGGGTCCAGAGCCCGGTTACTTTTTTCCCACACCTATCTGGATGGTTCGGGGCTGCTCTTCAGGATGCTTGGGGAGCATGACCGTCAGCAGACCATTGTTCATTTCAGCTTCCACCTTGTCGGGACTTACCCGGTAAGGGAGGGTGAAGCTGCGCGAGAACCGGGACACGGGTCGCTCCCGCCGATGAAGATGTACACCCTCGGGGAGACGGTTTTTCCGCTCACCGGAGACAGTCAGGACGTCCTGTACGATGGTGAGGTTGACATCTTCCTCGGCCATTCCCGGGACTTCCATCTGGAGCACCATGGACTCACCGTTGTCATAGAAGTTGGCGGGAGGCCAGGTGGAGAGGTGGGAAGGAGCGCTCTCATCAAAGAGATCCATCATACGACGCCGGAATTGGTTGAAAAACTGGTCATTGAGTGCATAGGAATATCCAAACATGGTAATACCTCCTGAATATTGATCGAAAAATAGTTAATTAAATAATTATATCAGCGCTGTATCAGTCTCTACCTGAAATTTAACCATACTTGTTTTGTGGTCAAGGGGATGAGAAAAATTTTTTTGTAAAATTGCGTAATTATGATTTATTTTATTGATTTTATTAAAATTTATTGATGTTCAGATTAAATTATCCTAACATCCGTAAAAAAGGAGGCGTCGCATGACCTATTATCGACCCCGCACAGTCCAGAGAGCTGTGAAATTACTACAGGAGACCAAGGCCCGCGTTGTATCGGGTGGCACGGATTTAGTGGTTCGCATGGAAAAAGGAATGGTCGAGAGTGAACATTTCGTGGATATTTCCTATCTCGAACTCAATCATATCAGCATTTCCGGAGATACGGTCACTATTGGGTCCGGCGTGACAATGGCAACCCTGGCCACCCACCCCGTCATCACAGGACATTTGCCGATTCTGGCCATGGCGGCCCGAGATGTGGCAGCCCCCCAGATACGGACCCGGGCGACCATCGGAGGCAATATTGTCAATGCCTCCCCCGCGGCCGATGGAGTCTGCGGACTCTCGGTCCATGATCCCCTGTTCACCGTGGTGGGTCCAAGCGGTTCACGGCAGATTGCTTTCCAGGATTTCTTCAAGAGTCCCGGAAGAACCGCCATGAACCCCGAAGAAATTCTTACGGAGATCAATATTTCCACCGCCCTCCCCCAGGGCGCGGTCCGGGAGCTCACCCACTGGTTCAAACACGGCAACCGTCTGGCCCAGGTTATCTCTGTTGTGGCCTTCGCGGGGCGAACCTTCCTCGATGCCAATGGCACCGTTGTCAGCGCCCGTTACGGTGTGGCCAGCGTGGCTCCTGTCCCCTACCGGGTGCGCGATGCCGAAGCGCTCATACAGGGGAAAGTGCTCAACTCCCAGGTGGCCGGCGAGATCGCCGAGGCTGTTGGCAAATCCGTCACTCCCATCGATGATCTGAGGGGCAGCGCCTCCTATCGACGCCACATCGCCGCCATCATGGCGAAACGACACCTCACCGACTTTGCCGATGGCCGCGGAACAAACCTCAAATCCACAGAATCAAAGAATATTGCTCCCCCGCAGTGCCCCGAAGAGGGCGCCATCACCTTCACGCTCAATGGCGAAGCGGTGACCTATCCGGGCGATCAGTCCCTCCGTCTTCTGGATGTGCTGCGGGATCATTTTGGCCTGACGGGCACAAAAAACGGATGCGGCGAAGGTGAGTGCGGAGCCTGTACCGTTCTTGTGGACGGAGAACCGGTCAACGCATGCATGGTTCTGGCGGGGAATGCCGCTGGACGCAGCGTCACCACCATCGAGGGCATCACCGCCCCCAAAGGTGTTCCCGGCCTTGTACAGCAGGCATTCGTTGACGCAGGCGCGGTACAGTGCGGGTTCTGTATTCCCGGCTTCGAGATGAGCGCCCACCACTTCATACAAAACCACACGAGCGCCTCTGACCTTGAAATCAGAGAGGCAATCTCGGGGAACCTGTGCCGATGCACAGGGTACATGAAAATTATCGAGGCCGTGGAACTGGCCATGGAGCGAAAAGGGAAGGTGAACCTATGAAAAAATCAGGACTGGACCAGGGAATTCCACGCCCCGATGCCGTGGCTAAAGCCACGGGACGTTCACTCTACCATGCGGATCGGGTTTTTCCCAAAATGCTCTATGGTGTGATCGTGGGATCAAAGGTGGCCTGTGGCACCATCACCCGTCTCAATGTGGAGAAGGCGCGGGCCATGCCCGGAGTCAGGGCGGTACTCACCCACGAGAACCTGGACGCCAATAACCGGATCGGGCTTATTTTTGACGACCAAACCCTCCTGTGCAGCGACACCGTGCGCATGGCGGGTGATCGGGTCGCGCTCATCGCAGCGGACTCCATCCACGAGGCAAAGAGGGCCGCCCGGGCGGTGGAGGTGGAGATCACCAAATCACCGGGCGTCTATGATGTCAGAACAGCTCTGGATGCCGACTCGCCGCTGGTTCATCCCTCGGGAAACTGCTTCAAGGAGTTCCATGTTCGACGGGGTGATTTTGATCAGGAGGTGATCAACGCCGATATAGTCCTGGACGAGGAGTTCGTAATCGGCGGTCAGGAGCATGCCTACCTGGAGACACAGGGCACCACGGCAGTCCCGCAGCCCGACGGCTCCTACGAGGTCTACTCCACGACCCAGTGTCCCTTCTATATCCGCGGGCGGGTATCCCGGATGCTCGGTGTCGCTCATAATCAGATCCGGGTCATCCAGACCGTAACCGGTGGCGCATTTGGTGGCAAGGAAGACTACCCCGACGAGCCAGCCATGTGTGCCGTGGCCCTGGCCAAAGCAACGGGCCGCCCCGTGCAGATCGTTTTCCCCAGGGATTTCGACATGCAGGTGACCACCAAACGGCACCCCATGGTCATCCGTCACAAACTTTTCGCTGAAAAAACCGGAAAAATAATGGGGGTCAAAGTGGAAATCCTCGTGGACTCCGGTGCCTATGCGGGGCTCTCCACGGTGGTGGCGGAGCGGGCCAACATCTCTGCCGTGGGTCCCTATGACATCGACAATATCGAGGTGACCACCAAAGTTATCTACACCAACAATCTCTTCGGCGGTCCCTATAGGGGCTTCGGAGCGCCTCAGGTGAGCGCGGCCCACGAGGGCCAAATGGACCGGCTCGCGGCCCTCCTGGGAAAAGATCCCATGGAGATACGGCGCCTCAACGGTGTGTCTGACTCGACTCCCCACTTTGCCTCGGGGGAGACCCTCGCCCAGCCCCACCTCTACGGAGAGCTGCTTTCGCGCATGGAGAAACTCTCGGACTGGGATAAGCTCCGCAAGAAAGCGGCCTCTTCGACTGATCCGCGCTACATTGAAGGGGTCGGTATGGGCACCATCATTTACGGCGTCAACCTCCACTGGGGAGGATCCCGCCTGGATCGGGGCGCCGCCTATCTGATTATCCTCAATGACGGCTCTGTCAGTCTCAGCGTCGGGATTACCGATATGGGACAGGGCGCCCTCGCGGCCATGAGGACCATCTGCGCCGCAGCCCTGGGGATCAGAGAGGATCGTATACGCATCGCCGAAGCCGACACGGCCATGGTCCCCGATTCCGGTCCTACGGTCGCCTCACGAGCCACCATGAGCGGCGGAAACGCGGTCATTGACGCAGCCCGACAACTAAATGAGCGCCTCGCTCCCTTCGCGCTGGAGCTGCTGGGCGTCACCGACGATACAAAACTCACGGCTGAGATGGGCATCTATTCCCATCCCGACTCAACCGATACGGTCACCTTCGAGAAGGTGGTGGAGCGCCTCTACGGCGAACGGATCAACCCCGCAGCGGTGGGATGGTATCGGTCCGAGAGCCGGGAATACTATCCCGAAACAGGGCAGGGACAGGCCTACCCCTTCTATGCCTTTGGCGGCCATGTTGTCCATCTGGCCATTGACAAAGAGACAGGGCAGATCAAAATTAAAAATGTGTTCGCGGTCCATGACGTGGGTAAAATCATCAACCGGGTGGGAATTGAAGGTCAGGTCCACGGCGGCACGGTTCAGGGACTGGGCTGGGCCACCATGGAGGAGTTCCGACTGCGTGAGGGAGTCATGCTCAACGCCGGCTTCACGGACTACCTCATCCCCACTTCACTGGATGTCCCCGAGTCCATCGAGATGGACTTCATTGAAGAGCCCGAAGCCCAAGGACCCTTCGGCGCCAAAGGCATCGGTGAGCCCTCCTTTATCTCCGTGGGTGGTGCCGTCCTCAACGCCGTAGCCCACGCCACGGGGAAACCCGTCACAAGCCTCCCTCTCACCCCCGAGACCGTCTTCAACATCATGAAATCCTGATCCGGTCGGATCCCAGCATTGACTCGGGATTCTCCAACCATAACCGTAAATCTTTGAATCATTACACTTTATCTCCTCTCTTGCCCCACCATGGATTTACCCTGGGAGTTTCCACCAAGCATCTCCCTTTTGTTTAACAGGCATAATTCAGCGGTGAACACACTCCCGGGACAATAGAGGGGCAACAATGACCCACAACTTCGGGCAGCATACGACGATTTTCTCCCGGTCCCCCATTTCAACACCCTTCCCCTTATAAAAGAAACCGTCTATACTGTTTTTCTGAGCTTTTTGCTCTGCAACCCTCTGGAGGTGCCCATGGACAATTCCGGCAGACCGCCCTTTCCCAGAACCCCCCACGATGAGCCTGTGGAGCTCTCCCGTCAGAACATGCCGGGCGGTGGTACCCTGGAACTGGGCTCCTTTGATTCAACCCTGGAGGCCACCCCGGTTCAACCCAGGCAGGACACAGCCCCCAGGCCAGGAACGGGCAACTCCCTCCAGCTCGCCCTGGTGGAAGATGACACCTATTTCCGCACGATCACTCCCCCCGAAGAGCAAAATACCATCAAGGATCCTCAGCCCGAAGAGGTATCCCCCGTGGAAGTGGTCACCGAAGACCCGCAGGCATCCCTGGGTGTCGATGCAAGAGCCCTCTCCTCGGGTGCCTACACAGGACCCATGGTGGCCCGTCGCCAGTCAACCTCTCCGTGGGAATCCTTTCGAAACAGCTTCATCGCCATGACACTGGCGGGTGCCATTCTTGGGCTTCTGATCGGAGGAGGTGTCACCACCTACTACACCCGCTCCGCCCTCTCCAAAGATGTAAAGACCGTGGTGGAGAAACGGGAAGTGGCCCAAAAAGGTGCGGTCCTGCTCAATGACTCCAAGAACATCGATGAACTCGACCAGCAGGAAAAAAGTGCCCGCTCTTCCATCGCCATCAAGGGCTCCCTCCTGTGGAGCGGAATCTTCGGCATCTTTCTCTTTCTCTGGATCAGATTCATCGTCTGATTAACCCCATTACCGAAACATTGCAGTGGCAGTGGGTAACCCCCTGATTCAGGCCGTTTTTGAACCTGTCAGCGATTCTTCAGGAGATTGATGGACTGCTTTTTGAGGTGATCTTTCTTGATCCTGTCAAGGCGTTCCACTTCTTCGGGGGGAGCCAGTTTCCTGGCGTAGCGGGAGTAGGGAACTTCGTGTTCATATTTGTGCCGGACCACCACAAGAGTACCGGCGACGGGGGTACTCTCGTCCGCATTGACCTCGAGCCAACCGGCGGGAACGGCGGGTTCTGTCCACTCGTAGAACCACTTGGCGTCAATGGGTGTGAGGTTCACACAGCCGTGGGACTTTCTGTTCCCGAAATTGGTGTGCCAGTATGCTGCGTGGAGCGCCTGCCCGAGATAAAAGAACATGGACCAGGGAACCTCGTCGACCCGATATCGCTCATTGGCCATGGAGCCCGTCATGTCTCCGTTGGCCTTCTTGAGCCAAATCCTGAATATCCCGTACTTGGTAGGGTGTTTTTTGTTCCCGGACGAGATGGGGGCCATGTAGACGGGTTCTTCCCCTTCATAGGCCACCATGGTCTGCATAGAGACGTTGATCTCAATCCACTTCTCACATGGTTTGAGCCCCACGGGCGGCTTCGTGGGCCAGGCGGACAACACTCGGCGAGCTTTGATCCACCCCTCTTTGACACGATAAAAGAGCGTCTTGAGCTGTCTCCCCGTCTCCTTGACCTTTTTCTTGTCGTAGATGGCTCTGGCGCTGTAATGGGGCAGTGGCTTGACCCCTTTTTTCTCGGGACCGCCAGGATACTCGTACACGGTGGCGCCCTTTGTTTTCCCGCGGATCAGGGCGACGGGCAGGTTGATTCCCAGTTTTCTGAGGTTGATCCCGTGATAGCGGGGTACTTTATAACCCGTGATATCACTGTCCCAGACCAGAAAACCCTTGGCCGTAATCCAATAACGCTTCCCCTGGTAGGATTTGGAAGACTCCAGGCTAATCATGTCCCCCTTGGCTAATTTTCCAAAGGGTTTTCCCGCCTCCAGCTCCTTGGAGTTGCGATAGTAGGGGGAGTCATTCTTACGGATGCGCCCGTACCGATGGGGGGTGATCTCCTTGGCCTCCAGAATAGGCTGATTACGGAGCAATGTTGAACGGTTATCAGCCTTGAGGTTGGAGCCGCAGACGTAGCGGTCTTTCCCCACGGCGAGCCACCAGGTCTCACACCCCTTACCTTTGGGCGCATAGCGGGTAAGAGGCAGGCGGGAATACTGCTTGATAATCCCCATGAGATAGGAACTTGCGTCGGGTTTTCGATAGACCCTGGTCTTCCGTTTTGCTTTCAGCGAGCGGGTGGAAGGCGGTAAGATAGAGGCGATCTGTGGCAGGGAAAATTCTGCCTCACCCCACACCTGAACCGGCGCCTTGCAGGTCTTCTTGAGCTTCTGAATCGGGCCAAGGGGGCTCGGAATTGGTTCGCCCTCTCCGTTGAGGTTGGGGTTGGCGTTGGCATTTGCCATCGGTTTGGATGGTTTCCCGGCGCCGTCACCAGGGGTGGGCTCCTCTTTTTTCCTGGAGGAGGAGCAATTGAGCAGGGTCATGCTGAGAATGGATATGAGAAGATGTTTGATTTTCATTGGCGACTCTCCAGATAGATGGGTGTTTCCCCAGTAAATGGTGAGTATCTACATGCGGTTAAATACTCTAATCGGGCTCCCCAAAAAAGTGCAGGGAGCCATGGAAAAAAAGGATGGACTACTCGTCCACCTGTATGGCCTGGAGGACTTCTCCGCTTCCCTGCAGGTAAAGAACTCCCCTGCTGACGGGGTGGTACTGCGAGTTGAGATAGCGGGGATCTCCGTGTTTACTCATTTTCAGGAGCTGCTTGAATTGCCCGTTGAGGGCAAAACGAACAAGACCCTGCTGGCCCTCGGGAACGCCCTCCACAAAGGAACCCGTGGCATGATAATATTTGCCGCGATAGACATTGGGAGCCCAGGGCCACACGGATTTATTCAACTCAAGGACCTTCTCGTTGATCACCGGAATCCGGA
>JAHJLU010000819.1 GCA_018821745.1 Myxococcota bacterium
ACGAAAGAGACGAGCATAACCGTTGTGGCGGAGGAGCTCTGAATAATGGCAGTGACAAACAACCCCGTGAGGATCCCCATGAAGCGGTTTGAGGTCATGGCGGCGAGGAGGTTTCGCATCCGCTCCCCAGCAACCTTCTGGAGAGCATCGCTCATGGTGATCATTCCCATGAGGAAAAAGGAAAGACCACCGGCAAGCGTCACAATCATATTGAGTTTTGACATGGCAGGCTCCTTTGGGCCAAAGAGGAATTCCTTGCTCCTGTTACCATAACTCCCCCCTGAACCCCAGCAATAAATAGAATCCTCACCCAAGACCCAGCTCCCGGGGAAAGAGCGTGGACATCGGGAAAAAGAAAAGTACAATAAGACCGCCTGCGAGGAGTCACAATGGCCCGAATCATCCTGACCATATTTATCATGACGCTGTCGTTCCCCTTGCCTTCCATGGGAGCCAAATGTCCCGCGGGGATGCGCTTTGATCCCGTGAAACTCACCTGTGTGCGTGCCGCAAAGATGCGCTCTGAAACTGCCTTCAAAGCGGAAATCCCCCTGAAAGTGCCGTCGAAACAGGGTCCCCGGGAGTACAGGATGCTTGTCAGAAAAGGGAACCGGCATGGGGCCCGCCGTGAGTATGGCCCGGCCAATACCTTCCTGCAAAAAGCCTGGCTCATAAAAGCCACCGCCCCGCTGGTTATTGCCATAGCTGACAACGCCCGGCTCATGGGAGACTGGCGGCACGCCAGCGATTGGTATGAGAAGGTGATTCTCAGGTGGCCCGCCCTGAAAAACAGGAGCCGCCTCATACTGACAAACCGGCTCATGGGAAAACTTTCTGCCCTCTCGGCCGGCTGCACAGGAGGCACAAAACCTCAGTGCAGAGCCTATGTGAAGGAACTCATGCCAGTCTGCCGGAAAGGGAACACGGGCGCCTGTAATATCGCCGGCTACCTGGAGCTCGTCCGATTCAAGAGGAACACCCAGGGTAAAAGCATCTTGAAAACCGCCTGTGACGCGAAAGTTCCCTTCTCGTGTTTTTTATATGCGAGAGCTTTCAACAAGGACGTTGCCCACCCTCGCTACAAACCCCTCATCCCCCTGCTGAAACGAGCCTGCGAGGGCCACGTATTCAAAGCCTGCCATTTTCTGGGGGACTATCTCAGGCTCGGCAGGGGCACTGCGAAGGACTACAAACTGAGCGCCTACTACCTTCAGAGGGCTTGCGACAACCGTGTCGAGAGTTCATGCACTCTCCTTGGATTTCTCTATTCCCAAGGGTATGGGGTCACCAAGGATCAGTCACAGGCGCTCAGCCTGTACGAAAAAGGGTGTACACTCAAGGACAGCGCCGGGTGCGCCTACGCAGGGTCCCGCCACCGCCTGGGCATCTTCACTCCAAAAGATATTAAGAAGGCGAAACATTTCTATACCACGGCGTGCAACCTCGGGCGCATGAGCGCCTGTGTAGCCCAGGGCGAACTCCTTGCCACCGGAAAACAGCCTGTTGACCGGAAAACCGCCATGGAATTGTTCCGAAAAGCCTGCAATGCCTCCGAAGCGTCAGGATGTTACCGTCTCGGCACAGCGCTGCTCAGTGGAACAATTAGTAAAGCCCGGCCCCAACTGGCCTTCAAGCATCTCAAGAGAGCCTGCACTCTCAAGAGCGCGCGCGGCTGCCAGGAGGTGGGCTTTGCACTGATGTACGGGACCATGGGGCAGACCAAATCCAGCGCCGCTGCGGCCCCCTATCTGGCCCAGGCGTGTTCCAGCGCTGCACCCGGCGCCTGCACGCGGTACGGTTACCTCCTGGAGAAGGGAGATGGTGTGAAAAAGGACCTCTTCAGGGCCGCATTTTATTACAACCGCGCCTGTGATTTGAAAGATGGCGGTGGCTGCTTTTTCATGGCCATGCTCTATGTCCACAACAAAGTGGTGAATCCCAAACCCCATAAGCGGGTCGAGTTTCTCTCGCGTGCCTGCGATCTTTCCTACGCCCGTGGCTGTTTCGGCCTGGGACTCATCCACGAGCGGGGCGTTGATGTGGCGCAGTCAAAAGCCACCGCCACGGCATATTACAAAAAGGGGTGCACCCTGGGGGACCGCGAGTCGTGCAAGAAAATCAAAAAACAGCGGAAGCCGCGTTGACACTCGTGTCCATGATCACCCCCACCGGCTCTTTATTGTAGCAATCTTCCACTCTCCTCTGGATCTCGAGCCCATCCCGTGTCAGACAGAAGTATAGGAGTCCCCATGGCCCCCAGAATTTTTGTCCTCGTCATCCTGAGCCTTTTTTTCCCTGGCTGCGACAAACCCAAAGCCGAGGTGCTCTTTTGCACTCCAGCGCCACTGGGAACCCGTCTCCCTGAGGAAGCCATCCAGGTCCTGCCCCCCGGCGTTGCGTTCGGTGATGTCCGCGTGGGCCCCCACAGTGTGGGCCCGCAGCACGTAGCCTTTGTGGCGCGGAATGAATCATGGGACTGGCTCAACCACTATTTTTACGGTGGCACGCTGCACCTGTGGGATCTCACTGCGGGTGAGTCCATGGTCCTCAATGAGGACTCGCCCTTCTCCGAGGGGACCACGGCCCACGGACCCTCGGTCAATCACGAGTGGATCCTTTCCCGCATGACCCAGTACGATGGCTCCGATTATGAGAGCGCCGACTTCATACACGGTCTGGCCGAGGATGACTGGTCACCTGTCGCCACGGATCACCTGGAGGTTAAACCTTTCACCAGCACAGCGGAGCGGGATCTGGGGCAGGATCGGGTGTGGTATTTATTCGAGACCCGTCCCCCCAAGGAGTTTGAGAACGTGGTCGCGCCCTGGTGTGGACTGGAGGTCTTTGTCCCGCTCACGGGAGAGTCATACTCCATCATCTCCTGGGAGTCCTCCTGTGACAGCATCACCATGAGCCTGGGAGACGAGTTCGGTGCGGTTCTGGCGCGGGACGAGCTCCAGATTTACAGCCCCAATGACGTCCGTGTACCCGTCGATACGGCCTTTCTCGGGGAGTACCAGCCCACAACCATCCGGATGGAGGGGGCATATCTGCTGGTGGAGGGCATGCGCCTCCATGAGCTTGACACAGGGGATGGCACCCGGCTCTACCTGGACACGGAAATATTCGCCTATCACCCTGCCACAAAAGTGTGGAGCAATCTCAGCGCCGATCCCTGGTTTGTGCAGCGGGAGCCCCGCTACAAACCGCCACTCCTGGCCTACGTCAACAGGGCGCCTCTGTGCCTCTTCCAGCGCAACCATGATGATTTCCCCTATCCCCTGCCCATCGCCGGGGAGCTCAACAGCAGCATCACCCCCGAGACAAATCCCTACGCCACGGCGGAGCAGCCCACCGTGGGGCAGATCACCCTCAAGCATGTCCCCTCGGGGAAATCCATTGTGATCCCCCCCCTGTCCGATTCGGATGATTTCGAACTGCTGGCCCCGGTGGGCCTCCTCACTTCACCCTGGCGTCTGATCGTGGCATGGTATGGCACCGCCTTCACCCAAAATGATGTCCCTGGCACACTGGTGATAATTGATCTGGAGGCCGCGGGGCTGGTCAATTCCCTTGGAGAGATTCTCCCCTAACGTCTGTCTATTCTGAAGATTCGATCCATTCCAGGGCGTCCTGAAACTTTCGAAAAATTCGATGCTCCACGTTGTGGGCACTGAGATCATGGTGAGTTTTATATATTTTGCTCAGCCCGAGACCATGCTCCGATGCCACAACAAGAGCAGCCTTTCCCTTGCTGTTGTCTGGAATGAACTGGCGGGTGAAATGAAAAATACGCTTCACATCCTGGGACCGCAGATCAATGATTGAGGCCCCGGTAAAATCCCAGATAATATTACGGGTGACACTTTCCTGATAAAATTCCCGGACCCACTGCTGTACGTTCTTGAAACTGACCACCCCCTCAATGGTTTTAATGGTGATGTCTCGATCTGCAAAGAGCGTGGTTGAGATGCTTCCCATGGGAAACCTCGTGCTGTAGAATTCAAGCGGAAATAACCGGTAAGTATTTACCATCAAGCGCCGCAATTCTCTCGATACCAACAACATAACGCTTTTTGAAGAGGAATCAAGGGTGGGAGCAAACTGGGGACAATTTCTTTGCGCAGAAACGGGGGGAGACCGAGCCGGGCGAACGCCAACCCGGTCCCAAGGCACGATGCTTACTCGGAATATCCGAAGTTGAGGTACAGGAGGGGGAGGCCATCGGTGTCATTTTTCTCCCGCATGTATCCGAGCCCGAAGTCAACGTTGAAGCGTCCCCAGAACCGGCGGAGGGCCACGGAGCTCAATACCATGCCATCATCGGGATTACCCACGGTGCTGATGTCCATATACTCGCCAAAGAGTTGAGCCTTGCTGGAGAGCCGCAGCTTCCCGGAGATTCGGTACCACTGGAGTGACACCTCGGAGTCCAGGAAGTGCATTGCGCCGGCTGCCATGGTCAGAGCCCGCTTCGCACCCCCGAGGGTGACAATGACCTCTCCCATGGGGCTGGGCCCGGCTCCCATGACCGCAAGATTGAAGAATTCTCCTTTAACCAACTGATACTTGAAGTTCGCCTGGACACCCCACATCAGGAAGTAGGGAAAGACATCGGGTTCGGCCATGACGCCGATCACAAAGGGGGTCACAATCTTGTATCCCAGCTCCAGGCGATCGGTCACACCGTATTGTACACCGCTCAATAAACCAAATAAACGATAGTCCTGAAACTCACGCCCCTTGGGGAGGGTGATGGCCGTCGGGAACAAGGAGGTGGTGTGGGGCGTGAGATCCAGGGTATCGTGATGAAGTTTTCTGATTTCACGGGGAGCCTCCATCTCTTCTGTCTCCTGACGGACAGCCCGGGGGGCGGGACGTACATAGGTGGAGGCGGTGGGGGCCGAATAGGATGGTCTCCTGGCGGGGAGGCGCCGATGACACTGAGTGGACGGATACTGCCGCCCCCCCTCGCCGATATAGATTTTACAGTCACCATAACAAATAATTGGTGTCACCTCCGCAGGATGAACCGCCTGTGCCTGTCGAGCGATGCACCGGGTGCAGGGTTTCGAGGTTTGGGTGGAAGAGAACGCCAGAACTGTGGTGATCATTATTGTTAAAAACATAAAAAAGCTCCTTTCGGTTGCCCCCCCATACATTGCAACACTCGGGCCAACTGCGGCACAAACATCATACAACAATGTTTTAATACATATTTTTTGCATTTTGCCTGCCCCTCTTTCCGTGCCATGACCCCGTGAAGCGATGGAACACGGGCACCCGTTTCCGGTATAAATCGGCCTACTCGTTTGTTATGTTTTATTTTATTCTTGATTTCCCCGCTGTTCTGTTTTCAACACCCGCCTGCCACTTTTACGATAAATATTCATAAGCTGCTGTTTTAACTAATCTTAATCACCGTAATGTTATCCATTAGGATCCCGGTGTGTACCCCGGAAAATGTCACACTGTCGCTCAATTGCCACACCCCGCGGAATAAATCCAGGACACCGGTGCTGTCAGTTCTTCCCCCGGGCCCGGCCGAATACCCATCAGGCCATGAAATCCCCACACAGGTCCAGTGGCAGTAACGACCCTGATGAGCCCGTCAGTTGAGCATTGAGGCTATTATTTCCTGCAGCTCCGAGGGTTTGAAGGGTTTGGACAACTGAACATTGCTGACGGTGGTCAAATACTCGCGGGATTTGGGGGTAAAGGCTCCGCCGGAGATAAACACAAAGCGCTGCGACAAAGGAGGATTGTGCGACCGCACCCACTGGTGCAGCTCCATCCCCGAGATGACGGGCATCATCAGATCACACAGGATCACATCGAAGTCAGGATCCGCCAGGAGGATCTCCCTGGCCTCCTCGCCGGAACACGCCTCAACCGTGTCATGGGTCTTGAGGATCCGAACAATCAGGCTCCGAACACTCTTCTCGTCATCAACGATCAGAATCCGCGCCTTTCTCTCGGACGTTGAACAGTACACCCCGGCGGGTTTCTTTTGAGCCACTTCCCTCTCACCTGCGGGCAGCCTAACGATAAAGGAGGTCCCGACTCCCTGCTGGCTCTGGACGCTGATGCTTCCTCCGTAGCCCGTGATAATATTTTTGGTGATGGCCAACCCGAGGCCCGATCCCATCCCCCTGCGTTTGGTGGTGAAAAAGGGCTCAAACAGCCGTCCCAGGTTATCAGGGGGAATCCCTTCGCCGGAATCGCTGACCTCCACACACACCTCGCTGTCCTCCAGCCAGGTTCTGACACGGATCTCGTTGACATCCACGGCCCCTTCGTCAATGGCATGGCAGGCGTTGATGATGAGATTGAGGAACACCTGCGACAGCCGCCCCTCGCAGGCATTCACCGATGGAACCCGGCCGTACTCCTTCACCAGCGTCGCTCGGTATTTTATCTCGTTACCAGCCAGGCCGATGGCGCTGTCGAGGATGCGATTGACATCCACGGCGACAGGTTCTTCGTTCTCAACGCGGGCAAACGTCCCCAGGCCCCGGGTGATGTCGCAAATGCGGGTTACCCCCTCAAGGGCATCGGAAAACCGAACCCCAACGTCGGCAAAAAATTCCCGCTGCAGATAGGGATTGTCAACTCCCGGCGCCCGCTGTTCCGGGGAGTCCCCGCCGCGCAGACCCAGATGCCCCAGCACTGTCTCCATGGAATCCAGCATGGGGGGAAGATCCTCGGCGAGGCTCTCCATATTGAAGAGCACATAGGAGAGGGGGTTGTTGATCTCGTGGGCGACACCGGCGGCGAGCATTCCCATGCTGGAGAGTCGATCCGACTGCGTGAGCTGCGCCTGCATCTGTATGCGTTCCGTGATATCACGGGTAGTTCCCTGGAGGAGGAGTGGGTCCCCGGCAGTATCGAACAACACCCTCCCGTGTACTTCCACGGAAACAGAGCTGCCGTCTTTCTTCTTCATAACCGTCTCAAAGACCCTGCCCCGGCCCGAAGGCCCCTCACTGACGGCCTGCTCTATAATGCGCTCTATCTGCTCCAGAGAGTGGGCATCGCAATGTTCAGAGAGGCGTGTTCCTGTCCACTCCTCCGGAGTATGTCCCGTGAGATGAATAATGGCGGGGTTCACATACTGAAACTGCAAATCGAGCCCCATGGTCCAGATGACATCGAGGGTATTCTCCGCCAGCAGACGGTATCGCCTCTCCTCGTCCTGAAGCGCCTGCTCTGCCTGCATTTTCTGAATCGCCATGGCAGCAAGCCGGGCAAAGGCATTGGCCATTTGCACTTGCTCCGCATCAAACTCGCCCGCACACTTCACCAGAGCAATAAACCCCGCACTCCTCCCTGAAATGTGCACCGGGGCGATGAGCGCACTACTGGCCGTCCGTCCCTCCCCCACAAGTAAAGCCGCCAGCCCGGGAGGCACATCGTGGTTGTATAACACAGGGTCCGTACTGCCAAGAATCTCACCGGGGAGATCCTCCAGCGACATCCTGATTTTTCCGCCTCCTGAAGATCCCTGCTGGCTCTCTCTTACCTTCACTTGAGTGGAACCGGGGACAAGAAACTCGCATAACTCCGCCGACTCCTCCACGAGGGCCAACCCCGCAGCATCGGCACTCAGGAGGCGCCTCGCCTCCTCACAGATCCCTTCGATGACCGTGGCAAAGCTGCTCCCCGATAGAAGCTCCCGCACACCCTGGAGGATGGCGTTGAGCTCACGGCTCCTCAGGGAGCTCATGGAGAGGGCTGTGCGCGAAAGCCCCTCGGCGGTCCGCTGCTGTGTAATGTCCACCACACTCCCCAGAAAATAGGAGGGATTCCCCTCGGCATCCCTGACCAGGCATGAATCGAGGATCCCCTGGATTCTTGTGCCATTTTTTTGAATAAACCCTTTCTCCATGCGAAAATGATCAATCTCTCCCCGCGCCAGTTGACTCTGGAGCTTGAGGTTCACCTGCACCACCTCGGGATCGGTAAAATCCGCCAGGTGCATCCCTGTCAACTCCTCCTCGGAGTACCCCAGGAGACGGCAGTACGCTTCGTTGGCATGCTCAATAAGGAATCCCAGGGAGACCCGGGCCACGCCGATTCCCATGTGCTCGTATATTTTCCTGAACCGCTCCTCGCTGTCCCGAAGCGCTTCCCGGGCACGCGCCTGCTCGGTGATATCCTGAAAGGACCCCACGAGCTGCGTAATTTTGCCCCCGTGGTCCTTCAGCGCCTCGCCCCGTGCCACACATCGGCGATTATCACCGCTCCGGGTAATGGCGGTCAACTCCAGCTCATAGGGGATCCCTTCCTCCACACACCGGGAGACCAGCTTGGTGAGCCGCTCCATATCCCCTGGTCCATACAAGGAGCTGTGTTCCGAAAAAGAGGGGGCACCCTCAGTTGGCTCCATTCCGAATATACGAAAGAGCTCAGGAGACCACCGGACCGTGTCCGTGGCAATTTCCCACTCCCAGCTCCCCACCCCGGCGATCCGCTCTGTTCGCTCCAGAGCGAAATACTTCTGCCGCAGAGCTTCTTCTGTGGCATGGAGCTGCTGGTAATTGGCCGCGAGCTGCTGGTTGGTCGCACGAAGCTGCTGCTCCGTCGCCCGGAGCTGCTGGTTGCTCGCCTCCAGCTCCCGCAGCGCATCTTCAAGACGCTGTTCACGGGAACATTCACTGTCCGGGGATTTCGGTTCTTTCGTATTGTCCATATTTTCACACCCTATTCCCGTGGATTACACCAGAGGAGCTCCTCCACCCCACACCCCGTAGTGCAGTAAAATGCCACTCTCTCCAGATCCATACGGAAGCCGCGCCGCTCGAATCCCCCCACGGAAGAGGCCAGGATCACCACTCCGAGCTTTTCCAGAACTTCGCGCGCAGACCGGATATTTGCACCGCAGATGGTGTCGTCGGGCCGCCGCAGGACATTTCCGCCACCGGCGATGACAGCGACCATACGCTCTCCTCCCAGCCCCCGGATCTGGTCCACAAGAGCGGGAAGCACCTCCCCGGCATACAGATGAGTTCTGTCCTTTCTCCCCGCAGGAGCCACTCCCGGAAGCAATATATGGGCCAGTCCCCCAACCTTGTTTTTGATATCGGCTATCCCCACTGCCATACACGATCCTATGGCACTGGCACGCAGCGCGCCCCCACACTGAACCATCCACGCACCGGTCACCACTTCGGAGGGCAGCGGCCCATTGCCCCCCGGGGGTCCAGGATGCACGTCCAGAAACGCTGGGTATTCAGTCATTCATTCTCCGGGGCACCGGCACTATGCGTCTCTTGTTACAAGGGGTATTCAACAGACTTAATGTTGGGCGGATCCCCGGTCAATGTCAACGGATTTCAGGTGTTTTTTCTGGCACGCTCAAGAATTTTTTTATAGGGGCGGACCATCCCCGGCACCATTTCCTTGGTGTAGAATCGTTTCCTGAGCCCCGGCGTTTTCAGAAGCATATACAACAAAGCATTGACCATGCGACGTCCCAGGCGGCCCGTGGGGAAATCATACAGTTTATTCCGTGCGAAATACTGGTGATCATGCTGGAAAACCACCCCGAGGCTGCCAAATATTTCATCCCGGAAGACCTTGTGGGCACAGAGCGCCTGGAAGCGTCGGGGCTGAATGTACCCCGCCTCACTGGCCGACAGCAGCTCCGCCGCCATGTTGTCCAGGTCGGCCTCGATGCCTTCATGGTCCGGGTTCTCGTCGGTGACAAAGTCAAAGAGGTTGTTTTGGCTGTACCCCATGAAGCCGTCGAATACCTCCCGGATATAGGGATAGTCCGAAAGCGGACCGCTCAGGATGACCCCCATCTGACGCCCCTGCACCAGGGGGACGTGCCCGTTGAAGAAGAGCCGGGTGAGGAAGGCCTGCCATCGTGAGGTGAGGTAGCAGTGCTCCACGTCGGAGGCAAAGACGACGATGTCCGATTTAGTCAGCACCGAGTCCACAATCTCCCGGTGACCATCTTTTTCCGTGAACACACAGCGCAGATCCATGGCGCAGGCGAGACAACCCGTACATCCCGAGATCAGGTTCAGAGACTCGAGCCACACCACCCTCGGTTTCACCATGAAATTGGAACCGAACCGCCGGATCATGGCGGGCAGGTTCGAGTCATCCCGGGTCTTGTCCGCAAAAATAACCACGGAGCGGGTGCCGTTGTCCAGAGAAGGGGTCCGGTCCT
>JAHJLU010000820.1 GCA_018821745.1 Myxococcota bacterium
ATTTTCTTGATGGGGTGTACGGCGGCGACCTCCTTGGGATAAACCGGGTCCGTGCTGTCGATTTTTAGCGATATCCTCCAAATAGAGCCCTTGGTCCGTTTGCCGGGCCCGAGCATCTGTGGCTGCCCTTTGTCCAGGTCATTCCACGTATTGTCAGTGCAAGCCACTCCAACCACGAACTGCACCGTCTCTTTGAGCTCTTCCTCTTCGCGTGCCCACAGGTTTTTTCGTTCCGAGGAGTCGAGCTTGAAGAGCTGTCCGTATTTGATGACATAGGCCCATCGGAACTCCCAGGAGAGCAATGTGGCGTGCACATCAAGTGTTGTATCGAATTTGTAGATTATCTTTTCTTTTCGGGTCCATCGCTTGCGCAGCTTGCTGTAATCCTCGGGCACAATACTGACCGGAGCATGGCTGATATTGACCATCACCGGGTCTTTCCGGCAGGAGGAGCCCATGAGGGAGACGAGTGTGAGGAGCAGCAGGTTCCGGATCAAGTGGCTACTCCTTCCCGTGGGCAAGGATGTCTGATTTGGTGAATATGGAGAAATATGGCACCTCACGGGCGATGAGAGCCGCCCCATTGTTTTCCTGGCGATCCACCAGGGAAATAACTCCCAGAACCTCAAGCTCTTCAACTTTTGCAGACTCCAGGGCGCTGATCGTTGAGCCCCCCGTGGTCACGACATCTTCCAAAATGACAACCCTGGCACCGGGTTTTACAGGACCCTCAAGCAGGCGCCCCATTCCATGGCCTTTGGCCTCTTTGCGCAGGTAAAAAGCGGGCAGGGGGTTTTTTGTGGAGAAGCTTGCCATGGAAGTTGCGCTTGCCAGCGGACATGCCCCGAGGACCACACCACCCACAGCCTCTGCCTGGGGGAAGTGGGTGGTGATGAGGTCATGGCAGATGGCTCCGATAAGGTGGTGTCCCTCGGGCAGAAGGGCTGTTTTTCGACAATCAACGTAGAAATCACTCATCTTGCCCGATGCAAGCTTCACGGTGCCCTCAATATAGGAGTGGGTGCACAAAAGTTCTAAAAGTCGTTGTTTCATGGGGTCACCTTATGACCTGGCCAGGTATTGCTCGACAGCCATTTTAAGGAGCTGTGTGGCTCGTTTGCATTGGTCAGCTTCAAGAACATAAGCTAGACGTATTTCATCCTCGCCCATCCCTTTGGTGGCGTAAAATCCAGCGCCGGGTGCCACCATGACAGTCTCACCCTCGTGGCTGAAGTCGGTGAGGAGCCATTCGGCGAAATGGTCGGCGTTGTCGATGGGGAGCTTCACCATAATGTAGAAAGCACCCTCGGGCATGTGACACACTACTCCGGGGATATTCTCAAGCTCCCGGAAAATCACGTCCCGTCGCTTCATATACTCATCCCTGACACTGGCATAGTAGTCATCGCCCAGTTTGTAAAGGGATACTGCTCCCATCTGCTCAGCAGTGGCAGGGCACAGGCGTGCCTGGCCGAACCTCAGGACCGCCTGGTAGACCTGGGGATTCTTGGTGGCCAGGTTTCCTATTCGGGCACCACAGGCAGAGAAGCGCTTTGAGATGGAGTCGATGACGATGGCCCTGTCCCACACTTCTTCAAAAGCCATTATGGAGGTGGGCATCTCGCCGTCATAGGCAAATTCGCGGTAGACTTCATCGGAGACGACATAGAGATCATGTTTTTTTGCAATTCCTGCGAGGACTCCCACCTC
The DNA here is from genome assembly GCA_018821745.1 of Myxococcota bacterium. Lineage (GTDB taxonomy): Bacteria > Myxococcota_A > Polyangia > HGW-17 > HGW-17 > SZUA-580. The sequence continues at coordinate 1,711 of JAHJLU010000820.1, forward strand.
TTCACGGGTAAAGACAGTACCTGTGGGGTTATTGGGGGAACAGCAGATTATCGCTTTTGTCTTCTCGGTGATGAGGGATTCAATCTGTTCTGCGGGAGGCAGGTGGAACCCGTTCTCAGCTTTGAGCGTGCATGGGACGAGGTTTACATCCGCGTAGACCGCGAACCCGAAATAATTGGTGTAGTAGGGTTCGAACACGATAATCTCATCACCGGGGTTGGCGATGGCCAGGAAGGCGAAGAAAATAGCCTCACTGCCCCCGGTGGTGATCATTATTTCCTCGGGGGAGAAGGGGATACCGAGTTTCTGGTAATATTCGGACACGGCGTTTCGGAAGGGGGCAATTCCCTGAGAGGGGCCGTAGGCGAGCACGGGTGGCAGCTCTTCCCGGAGCGCCTGAAAGAAGGCCTGGGGGGTTTCAATGTCGGGCTGGCCGATGTTGAGCTTATAAATGTGTTTCCCTGCTTCCCTCGCTTTTAACTCCAGGGGGAGTAATTTTCTGATAGGGGAAGGGGGAATGGCCACTGCGCGTTTGGAAAGTTCCATGGAACTGCCTCCATTGGTGAGAGAAGACCGATCGGCAAAGCCGACAGGCATTCTTTTCATAAGTTCTTCGTTCATTGGCTGTCAATGAAATTTTGTAAGTATGGCAATATCTTTTGAAAGGCTTTTGCTCTGTGTGACACTGTGTTCTTCTCGGCCATGGAAAGTTCAGCCATTGTCTGTCCATCGGGGAGGAGAAAAATTGGGTCATATCCAAACCCCTGGTCTCCCGAGGGGCGAAACGCGATGGCCCCCTCACACTCTCCACGGACGGTGATGACTTCTGAGGACCGGGGACTGGGACAGAAGGCAATAACTGAAACAAACCGGGCGCTTCGCTGATGCTTTCCTTCCATCTCCCTGAGCAGAAGTTCCACCCTCTCCCGGTCCTCAGCGCCGGGGCCGCCATACCTGGCGGAGTGTACTCCCGGTCTGCCATCGAGGGCATCCACTTCGAGTCCGGAATCATCGGCCACTGTGGGGAGGCCCGTCTGTTTGGCCCGCTCCACCG
>JAHJLU010000821.1 GCA_018821745.1 Myxococcota bacterium
ATACCCACCGCATCCAGACCAAACAATGAGGTATACCACAGCGCCAGCGCACCATCGAACAGCAGGGTAAAAAGCGCAAGAATGAGGTAACTTTTTTCAAACCACCGGGTGCGGATCACGAGCGCACCCTTCTCCCCGGAGAGTGTTACTCCTTTGGGAAGAGGCACCTGCAGACGACCCCCGGACTCCTGTTGATCCGCTCCTTTTTTACCCCTCAAGGTCTCGATTCTTAACAGATACCCGCAATGACCGCAGACCAGAGCGTTATGCTCCTTTGAATAGGGGGCCGCGTCCATTGTTTTTTTGCATTTTGCGCAGTTGGTACTCATTGTGATCTCCTTATTCTCGTTGCTTTTACACTATTCCCGAGGCTTTGGCATCACTGTTCCTTGGTCGCGCACATCTTCTCACTCACCCTGAAAGAACAGCACTCTCCATGGCAGCAAAAAAGTCCCTGATTCGATCGGATTCAAAGGCAGACTCGTAAAATCCCATGGAGAGCGTCAAAGAATCCGAAAACCCCGAAACCCCCATGAAAAATGAGGGGGGGATGCACCCGGGCGTCACAACCACGGCGTTGTGGGGAGTCAGTTGACCAAACTGGAGACGTCGCGCATCAAGCTCTCCAAGGTTGGTCAGCGAGAGCCCCATATTGTTCTGCTGGGCCAGCCGGTTGAAGATGGAGTGGATTATTTTCTTTTTGACACCGAAGGGGTAAGCCCCGAGCATTACCACGGAACCAAAAATCCAGCCCAGTCCCATGTCCTGCTGTTTCAGACCGTCCATCACCTCCTTGACCCGAATCAGGGTCTCGGAGAAGCTCTCGCCTTCATAGGAGCCCACCTGGGGAAAGAAAAAAGAGGAGAGGTTCGTGAAATTCGGAGGGGTCCCGGAAGAGAGATAGCGTCTCAGATCCACCGTACCCATAAGCCGCATCATCTGCCCCGTTTCACGGGAATCAAAGGCCAACGCCCCATGTACCATGGATGTGAGGAGCACATCATTGATGGTCACACCGTGTCGGTCCCGCAGTCGGGCGATGACCTCCATGGTTTTTGGGGCAAAGCGGTGAAAGAGAAAGACAGGGTCCCCGACCCGATGGTGACCGGAAGCGAGGGTCAGGGGATCGGGAAAACGGAAACTGTCATAAATATCTTTGAAATAATTCAGCATCATGCCGGGTATTTTTTGGGGAAGTGATCCACGGAGGACCTGATAGATACCTCTGCTGCCTGAATCTGACCGTGGCACAAAGTGTTCATCGTCGAGCATTTTACTGTACAGATCCGCCAACAGATACATTGTATCTTTCGTACCCGCCGCATCGGCAGCCATGTGGTTGACTTTCAGAATCAGACGCTCCCCCCCTTCATGGGCAATGAGGTTCAGCCTGAGCTGTGGTTCTTTGTGGTGATCCATGGGGAGGGCCAAAAACCGCTCCGTCTCCCCCTCCATGTCCTCTTGTTTCACCAATACTCGCTCAATGCGTGCCCGCTCTGCCAGGGTCTCGTCATCAAAGCGCTCCCAATAAGGCCAGATGAACCGGGGAACAAAGAAATATCCGAAGACCGAGTGGTTTTTCAAAAGGGCCAGAAACGCCTTTTCAAGCACTTTCTTCTCCAGAGGCCTGTCAAAATCAACCACAATCTGGATCTGCTCAATATAGGCAATTTCCCCCATAGCGTCATTGAATACATCACTGATAACAGATGGTTTAATGTGCATAGAGCCCCTGTATCTTCCTTGTTGGTAAAAATCAGGCGGTAGCCTTGTCAGTAAAATCCCGACCGGCTCGGAGCGCTTTCAGATTAACGTCTACGATTTTATCGCCTTTTCGCCCGAAGACGGCACGAATACCATCCTCAAGCTCGGCAAAATCTATCCCCAGGAACTGGGCGGCAGCACCAAGCATGACAATGTTCATTGCCCTTTTGGTCCCCGCCTCAGCGGCCAAATCTTCAGCCGGAATCGCGATGTGATTTTTTCGCTTCTTCAATTCCCCGAGGATAACATCCATCTCCGGATAATTGGTGATGTTGATATAGGGACTGGTGTTGGTGATCACCCACCCCTCTTTTTTCAACCAGGGGAGGTACCGGAGTGATTCCATGGGTTCCACGGACAAAATAATATCGGCGCCCCCATGGGGGACAAGGTCGGAGAAAATGGGCTTATCGGAGATCCGCAGGTGAGACTGGACATCTCCGCCCCGCTGACTCATTCCATGGACCTCTGCCTGCTTGAGGTGGAGGTTCTTTTTCACGGCCACGTGCCCAATAATTGTTGCGATGGAGAGGATTCCCTGACCACCAACTCCAGCGAGAATAATATCTTTTTTCATGTTGTTCTCCTTTTTTATTCTGGTGATCCGCCTACTGTTTTTTGGGTTTTTTCCCGATGGTCTGAACACACTCCCTGGTGGGAACGACAACAGACACCCCTTCATAGGCAACCTCTTCATTAATGATTTTTACCAACTCCTCATGGTTTTTGGGGAGCGGCACACATTCGCGAATATGCTCCGGGTTGATCCCCAGACCGAGGCAAATGTCCCGCACCCTTCCCGATGCATGGGAATTCTGACCACCGGTCATGGCCGTGGTGGAGTTATCAAGGATACAGACCACAATGTTGGTACTCTCAATGGCACAGTCCAGAAGTCCCGTTATCCCCGAGTGGGTGAAGGTGGAATCACCGATGACGGCGATGGAGGGGAAGAGCCCAGCATCGGCGGCACCCTTGGCCATAGTAATGGAGGCTCCCATGTCCACGCAGGAGTTGATGGACTCAAAGGGTGGCTGGGCAGCGAGGGTGTAACACCCGATGTCGGAGAAGACATGACCGTCTCCGTGTTTGTCCTTCACTGCCTCGTTGAGGGCCTTGAAGAAGTCAATGTGCCCGCAGCCCACGCAGAATGCCGGCGGTCTGGATTTGACGAGGTCGGGAACATTATCTCCCATCATACTGTCCATGCCCAGCGCAACGCGAACCATATTGGGGTTCAACTCGCCATCACGGGACAAGGTTCCGTCAAGACGACCCCGGATCGTGAGGGGGGCGTTCATGAATCCTCTCAACTGCTCCTCTACCAGGGGCATCCCCTCCTCAACCACAAGGATCTCTTCGCACTCCTCGGCCATCCGCTTGATCAGTTTGTCGGGGAGAGGGTACTGACAAATTTTGAGAATGGGATGGGGACAGCCGTCGGGGTAGTTTTCCATGACGTAGTTGTACCCAAGGCCACAGGCGATGATTCCGCGCTTTTTATCACCCGCTTCGATGTATTTATTATAAGGAGAATTATTGGATTCTTCAATGAACTTACTCTGTGTTTCCAATAATTTTTTATAGCGTCTTCTGGAAATGGCCGGCAAAAGGACAAACTGCCTCGCATCCTCGGGGAGGGTGATGCTGTTTGGCTCTCTGGGATCCTTCAGTTCAACACCACTGCGGGAGTGTGCCAGCCTGGTGGTGATGCGCATCAGCACAGGAATTTTATATTTCTCCGAAAAATCAAACCCGTAGAAACACATATCATAGGCTTCCTGCTGAGAACTGGGCTCAAGCACGGGCATGAAGGCAAATTTCCCGTAAAAACGGGAGTCCTGTTCATTTTGGGAGCTGTGCATACTGGGATCATCTGCAGATACAATGATATATCCGCCATTGGCTCCCGTAATTCCTGAATTCACGAAAGAATCTGCGGCCACATTGAGTCCAACATGTTTCATGCAGGCCATGGTTCGCTTGCCAGCGTAGGACATACCAAGACCGGCTTCAACGGCGGTTTTCTCGTTGGCAGACCACTGACTGTGAATTCCTTTTTCCTGAGCCACACGGGAGCGCTGAACATATTCCAGAATCTCCGTTGATGGTGTGCCCGGGTAGGCGTAAAAACCGGAAGCGCCTGCATCAATCGCACCTTGAGCAATAGCTTCATCACCTAGCAGTAACTGTTTTTTGTCACTCAATTTAGCCTCCATCAAAGAACATGAAAAGTGTTGTACTGGCCGGTGGCATCAGCGCCGAACAAGCCTCTTTGACTTTGCATAACCTATTTGCACTGCACAGACCAGAAGAAACTGAAGATTTGGCCATTAAATAACACAAGTATTAGTTATGATGCACATACCGCTAATTTTCCCTGAAATATCCTGATAAAAAACTGTTTACTCTCACGGGGAATTGGTGTAACTGCCCCCTATGGCGCTTATCAATATCCGTAACCTCACTTTGGGATTCGGGGGGCACGATCTGTTTGATGGAATTTCTCTCCAGATTGAATCGGGAGAGCGGGTGGCACTCGTAGGGAGAAACGGATCGGGAAAATCCACCCTCATGAAATGCATCGCCCATCAGGTCGAGCCCGACGATGGCAGCGTCGATTACGCAAAGGGAATCCGGGTAGCCATGCTTCCCCAGGAGGTCCCCGTCTCTCTCACGGGGAGCGTCTTGTCCATCGTCTCTCAAGGACTCGGCGAGAGCGGAAATTTACTCAATCAATACATTGATATAGAAGAGCGGTTGCGCTCCAGGGGAGATCCTTCCCTGGAAACCCGCCTCCATTCACTGCGGGCAGAAATGGAAGAAGGGGAGTCCTGGCAGCTCTTCAAAGACGTGGAAGCCACCATCTCCCGGATGAACCTGGAACCCCACGCCCGCATCGAACAGCTCTCCGGGGGACAGAAACGCCGCGTCCTGCTTGCGAAGGCCCTGGCCTGCAAGCCAGATCTCCTGATGCTCGATGAGCCCACCAACCATCTGGATATCGACACCATCATCTGGTTGGAGGATTTCTTACTCCGCATGGTCCCCACCCTCCTCTTTGTCACCCATGACCGCGCCTTCCTCAAGCGCATGGCGAACCGCATCGCGGAGCTGGATCGGGGAGCACTCCACAGCTTTGATCACTCCTACGAGATGTGGCTGGAGCGAAAAGCCCATCTTTTACAGACAGAGCGAGAACAAAACTACCGCTTCGACAAGAAACTGGCACAGGAAGAGGGGTGGCTCAAGCAGGGAGTCAAGGCCAGACGGACTCGCAATGAGGGACGCGTCAAGTCACTCATGGAGATGCGCAACGAGCGTCAGAATCGACGCAATGAACTCAGCAATGTCTCCTTTTCCCTGGAGTCAGGACAACGGAGCGCCAAGGTTGTCATCAAGGCCCAGAATCTCGGTTTCACCTTCCCCGGCGCTGCCAGCCCCGTGGTCTCGGGCCTCACCACCAACATTATCCGGGGTGACAAAATCGGCCTCATCGGACCAAACGGTTGTGGAAAAACCACTCTTATCAGGCTCTTGCTCGGAGAGCTGCCCCCTGACTCGGGTACAGTTTCCCAGGGACACAACCTGGCCCCCCTCTATTTTGATCAGTTGCGCGCCACCCTGGACGAGTCAAAATCCGTCAAAGATAATATCGGTGATGGTAAAGACATGGTGGAGATAGGGGGAAAACAGCGCCATATTTACGGGTATCTTGCGGATTTCCTTTTCACCCCGGACCGCGCCAAGAGTCCCGTGAGCACCCTCTCCGGGGGTGAAAAAAACAGGCTGCTGCTGGCCAAGCTTTTTACCCAGGCCACCAATTTGCTCATCATGGATGAACCCACAAACGATCTGGATGTGGAGACCCTTGAGTTGCTCGAGCAGCTGCTTATGGAGTATGAGGGGACCCTCCTCCTCGTGAGCCATGACCGTGCATTTCTCAATAATGTGGTCACCTCCACCCTGGTATTTGAAGGGGATCGCATTGGAGAATATGCGGGTGGCTACGATGACTGGCTCTCCCAGCGAACACCACCCGCCCAGATTTCTTCCCCCGTTGAACCCAGGGTAAAAGCCCCAAAACGGGCCAAACCGCGAAAGCTCACCTTCCGCGAGAAACAACTGCTCCTTGAGCTCCCCGATCGGATCACACAGTGTGAAGAGGCTATTTCCACCGAGGAGGCCAAACTGGTGGATCCCGACTTCTACCGGAAATTTGCCAGTGAGGTTTCATCGGTGATGGCCCGCATCGAGTCTCTCAAAGTGGAGCTTGACTCCCTCTACCTGCAGTGGACTGAACTCGAAGAGATCAATTCCCCCTCGGATTCCTGATCACCGGGAATAATCCATTGACCCTCAGATAGCTCCCTGCTCATGAAGTTTGCTGATAAAATAGGGGAACTGTTTTCGCCACCAGGGCCAGTCGTGGTTCACATCCTGGCCCCACATGTCAATCCATGCGGGGATCTGTTTCTCCCGCAGAACATTTGACAGCGCACCGATATCATGCCGCATCTCATCTTCCCATGCGCCGGTTCCACAGCACACAATGATATGGGATCGGCGGTAGAGATTGAGCAGTCCCTCATCGTGGAGTCGGGGCAGAAAATGGAGCGGGGAGTTGAAGTAGACATTGTCGTCCATGTAGTCACCCACAAAGAGACTCAGTTGGAACAACCCCGAGAGGGAGATCACCCCGTCAAAACAGTCAGGGTGGCGGAAAAAGAAGTTCCCGCTGTGATACCCGCCCATGGAGACCCCGGTGGTAAAACTTTGGGGGGAGGGGTTCTTGTGGCGGATGAAGGGCACTACCTCATAGACAATATACTTATCATAGCTCTCATGTCGGGCCGCCCTGTCCCATGGAGCGATGCTCGTGTTCCCCCAGCTTTCGTTATCCACGCTGTCCACGGTGAACAACTGGATAATTCCCTGGTCCAGCGCCCACTCAACGGTCTGAACCATCTGAAAATCCTCAAACTCATAGAACTTACCGCCCTGGGCGGGAAAAACAACGATGGGCTTCCCGCCGTGACCGTAAATTTTTATTTCCATATCTTTCCCCAGGTGTGGGGAAAACCACTTATGATATTCTGTATGCATTATTTTATTTCCTGAATAAATTCTGCCATATTAATCACCTCTTCAAGGTTCTCGGAACGGATCAGAAAGCCATAATTTCCCAGGGCACTGGAGAAGACACCCGCTATGGGCTGTTGATGAACAATCTTGTCCCCGAATAACCCCATAATCTCTTCATGGCTGTGGCGATAGGTTTTGGTAAATTTCTGGCCCACGTAGGCGCAGTGGTAGGGTCGAAGAACCTCCCCTTCAAAAACACCGCGCGCCACAACATTGGCATATTCCTCATAAATATTAATATCGTTTGCAAAATTAAACATGTCGGTGGTCAGGCCACCCGGAGGTCTCATGTTGACCTCCAGCGCCACCAGGCCACCCGAGGGCGTCCGGAAAAATTCGATGTGGAAGAATCGCTCCGTGAGCCCGAAGGCCTTGATGAGTCTGTGTCCCGCCTCCACCAGATCCTCGGGCAGTTCTCTCAGTGAATAATAATAAATATCAAGGTCTTCATTCACTGTCTCCATGACCCCTCTGGAGAACACGTGGGCGGCACTGAAGACAACCTTGCCGGCCCTGTCGGTCAAGCCGTCGAAGGAGACAATCTGCCCCTGCACAAAGGCCTCCATGAAATAGGGGATGGGGGGTTTCGAGGCAAAAAACTGCTGCAGCTCATCTTTATTGTGAATTTTATAGGTTTTGAGCGCCCCCACACCGATGTCGGGTTTTGCGATCACGGGATAGCCCACCTTGGCGATGAAGGCCTCGCACTGCGCCAGATCTTCCACCAGAGCCCCACCGGCAACGGCCACACCCGCATCGATGAAGACCTGTTTCATCACTGACTTCTTCTTGATGCGCTCAATGGTGTCATTTTTAATACCATAAATATTAAAATCCGTTCGCAGCGCCGCCTCGGTCTCAAGCCAGTACTCGTTGTGGGACTCCAGCCGGTCTATCTTCCCGCCCCTGTGGGTTATGTATCCCAGGGCCCGCACCATTTGATCATAGTCGTCCATGCTCTCAACCCGATAGTACTCGGTGAGGCTCGCCTTGAGGGTGGGGGAGAGTTGGTCATAGGGAGCGTCGGCGATGCCGTACACCTTCACCCCCTTTTGGTGAAGAAAGAAGGCAAAGTTGGAAAAATTCGGGGGAAAATGGGGGGACAAGAAGCAATAATTCATTGAGTGTTCCTCTATTGAAAAAAACGACAGCACCGTTGTAAAACACCATGACCCTTTAAGCAAAAGGATTCTGATTCCCCCGTCACTGATCC
>JAHJLU010000822.1 GCA_018821745.1 Myxococcota bacterium
AAGGGCGACTTCTCAAGCGATTTGGCCTTTGATGCGTAAAACTCGGACACACTCGCCAGAATGCCCACGGTGCTCTTCTTACTCATATTGCATCGGTGCAAAGAAACATCTACAGCAGCGGCGGTCAGTACACCGGTTTTTCCAAGTTTCTGGTCAATGTTGCTCTGGTGGCACAGGTAATCCCTGTCCAGTTTCGCGCGCTGGTAGGTAGCCCAGAGATTTCTTCCCTGCTCATCCATTGTCTCTGTGGAGATTTTTGCGATGAGTTGTCCCTTTTTGATCACTTCTCCTTCCTGCGCGGGGAGACTGAGCAAGGTGCCCGGCAGCCGGGCCAGGACGCTGTTCTCATCGATGGAGTGGATGGTGCCGATGTACTGGATTTTTTTACTGATGTTGCCAGGCCTGCTCTGCCACGTTCTCACGGCGAGGGGCGCGACCTTTTGGGTGTCGTGCTTGTGTCCACTTGACTTTGAACAACCGGTGAGTGCAGCTGCAGCAACCATGACAAACCAGAGAAGGCGGGCGCCTGAAAGAGAAAATGGTGAAGTGCAAGGTCCCATGGCTTTGTCCTCTATGCAAGCAAGTAAATACTTGCATAAAGATTTTTAGCCCAAGGACGGGGAGCTGTCAATGGGAAAATACGGTGATCATGGAACTCGAAACTAAACATATAAAACCGACAACTTTGCCGTGCTGTTCGCCTCCTGGCTGTGGTTTTTATTTGACTAGACCTGCGCGGAGGCTAAAACAGATTAAGTAAATACTTGCTAATGGAGCAGCGCAATGATCAAGAGACAGCCCACAGAACAAAGGCAAAAGCAGATAGCCATGGCAGCGCTGAAAATTATCTCGGTGCATGGTCTGCGCAAGTTTACAACGGCGGCAATCGCCAAGGAAGTGGGCATCTCGGATGGCACTATTTTCCGTCATTTTGCCAACAAATCCGAGATTGTCACTGCGGCGCTGGCGATGGCCGAAGCAATTCTGTTTGAGAACTTCCCGCCAGAGTCCGACGAACCTCTTGAGCGGCTTCGTCTCTTTTTTGAGCAGCGTGCCCAGATTGCAATCTCTCACCCTTATATCATGCACCTGATTCAAACTGAGCAGCTTGTGTATGCGGTGAGTGAGCCTGCGCTTGTATCCTTCCGCAAATGGAAGCGCCGCTCGATTGTGTTCATCGAGGAGTGCCTCAGAGAGGCTCAGGACCGCGATGAGATCGGCCAGAACATCCCCGTCGAATCTCTTGTGATAGTTGTATATGGCACCCTCATGGGGCTGCTCATGACCCACTCGGGGACCTCTCCCTCACCTAAAACAAGCACGAAAAAGCTGTGGCAGACCCTTGAACTGCTCTTGAGAAGAAGCTGGACAGGTCCCTGCCAGTGAATCGCCTTCTCCTCTGACGCCGAAAACCAGCTCTCCATTGCGGTGTATCCTCTCTTTTCCGTGAGCAAAATGGCGCGGGACAGCGGGTTTCGGCTTTTCCATTTGAGAAGTCCGTTTTGGTGAATCCAGTGCGAGGCCAGGAGTGACGGGAAGGGCTCTAGAGCATCCCCAGCAATTGCAGTTGAACACTGTCAAGCCGGAGCCGCGAGGAGGCAATGGCTTTACAGACGGCCCGACCTTCGTCCGCCATGGCTGTCACCTCTTCGTCCCCCAGATCCGGGTTAACACGCACAAGATGGGCGAGCCGCTCTGTCTCCTGCCGGTAGTGTTCCGTTGCATTTTCAAGGGCCTGTTCCCTGATTGTCTTTGAACGGGATTCAACCAGGATTCGGGCTGTTTTCAAGAGGGCAGGGACGAGCTGTTCCACCAGCTGCGGCCGTTGTTCCAGAATGAGCGGGGGGACATCCTGCCAGTCAGTCGTGGATCCTGCTTCATGAACGATTCGGTTCTCGTGGTTGACGGTGATGCCCAAGGGAGAAGGGGGAAGAAACCGATCGACGCGGAGGGAGCCGTGAGCAATGGCCTCCAGCAGGAAGATGCAGGACATCCTTATCTCGGGAGTGGCGGCGCTTTTCCCCACGAGGCTGGTGTTGCCCTGCTGGGAAGAGAGCCACAGATCCATGGATTCGCTCACCATGGGGTGATCGGGGCTCAGGAATATGGTGGTATCCCGCTGCATTGCCTTCTCTCTGTCAAAAGAGGCCAGGCGGTCGGTCCCTTTCAGCCAGGGAAATGCAGGATGGAGACGCGGGCCCGGCTTCAGATGCCAGTAATCCAGGGTGAGGCAGTCTACCTCGACACCCAGCGAGTCAAACAGTCGGTGGATCAGATCCCACAGATCCCCGTTCTTTTCTTCCGCGGTGATGGCCCCAATAAGCTCCTCCACCGAGGCGTGATTGAAGCTGCCCCACTCCAGGAGCCGATTCCTCCCCGCCTCCTGGAGTTTCTGGAGTGTATCCTGGAATTCCCCGGTGTCCCTGACCAGTTTCGCCACTTCTTCTTCGTTAAATGGCCGGGATTCCATTGACTTCAGACGATCAAGAAAAGCCTCCTGGACCAGCGAACCCCCCGGACGGGATCGACGCAGGATGTCCATTCCACAATGGAACCAGCGGGCGAGCACCTCCTGATGGGTCCCCGAGACATAGGGAACGTGGAGGAAAATTCTGGGGGCCTGGCCAATGCGGTCCAGTCGCCCAATCCTTTGCTCCAATAACTCGGGATCATCAGGAAGATCAAAGAGAATGAGGTGCTGGGCCACCTGGAAATTGCGCCCCTCGCCCCCAATCTCGGAGCACACCAGCAGCCTCGCACCGTCGGGTTCGGAGAACCACGCGGCGTTACGATCGCGCTGGATAAGAGAGAGCCCCTCATGGAAGACCGCCAGCGGGACATGGCTGATCCCCCGGACAAAGGATTCAATGGATTCGACCATGGAGCGGCTTGTGCAGATGCACAGTGCTTTCTGCTCAGGGTTTTTGTTGAGCCAGCCGAGGAGCCACTCCAGGCGCGGGTCCTTGGGATGAATCTGTGTGGCATCCATGGCTGCTTCAATCCCGGGGCCTTTATTCAACGGAAGCGGGTAGAGGTTCACCTCGCGGGTGGGAAATCCGGCGATCGCCTGTCGTGTGTTCCTGAAAATGACCCTGCCCGGCCCGAATCGATCCAGGAGGTCGGTGACACAACGACTGCGGGCGGCTTCATCCGTGCCTTGGGTTTTGTCAAGGAGGGTCAGCAGGGCGCTGTCATGATGATCCCAGTATGTCCTCTCGCTGGCCGTGAGTCCAAAGGGTTTTGCTGTGTCAAGCAGTTTGGCGGCGATGTCCGCCAGTGCCTGGTAATGGTCGTGTTTGCGCTCGTATTCATCAAAGTTTTGGTAGCGCTCCGGATCAAGGATCTTCAACCGGGCAAAGTGACTTCGTGCGCCCAGCTGCTCAGGGGTAGCGGTCAGAAGCAATACCCCCGGTACTTTCAGCGAGAGTTCTGTGAGTAAGGCTGCCGAGGGACTCTCCTCTGAGATATGGTGGGCCTCGTCCACCACCAGCATGTCCCACTGTGCCTTCACAACCTGGGCCATTCGGAGCGGGTGCTTTGTCAGCCAGGAGAGGGAACACAGGATAAATGCATCGTCCTCAAACGGATTGGCGGAAGAATCATTCTTCTCGACCGCGTTGCAGTGACTGTCATCAACAATCCGGAACACCAACTGAAAGCGACGTAGAAATTCCACAAACCACTGATGGAGCAGCGATTCCGGGACAAGGACAAGCACCCTGCGGACCCGACCGGTGAGGAGTGAGTGGTGGAGGATGAGACCCGACTCAATGGTTTTTCCCAGCCCCGGCTCGTCGGCAAGCAGGACCCTGGGGCGCTGACGGTTGATGACCTGGTGGGCAATGTACAGTTGGTGGGGGAGCAACTGGATCCTCGGGCCCATGAGGCCCCGCGCCGGGCTCCTGGCCCATCGTTGCCGAAAGGCCCATAAGTCCTTGCGCAGGGAAAAGCTTTGGGCAGTGTCCACGTGGCCGATACGGAGGCGCTCTTCGGGGGAGTCGTTGGAGATATCTCCGGCCAGCTGTGTTTCTACCAGGGAGAATCCTTCCCCGTGATAGGTAATGACTCCCTGCTCCTGTGTTATGGAGTGGATGACAAAGCTATCTCCCGTTGGCGTCTGAAGTTCATCCCCCTCACGAAACTTTACTCTGCGAAGGGGGGCCGAGCTGGAGAGATAACGACGAGTCTCCTGGCTCGCTGGATACAGCACAACCACCTGGCGCCCATCCACCTCGGTGACGAGGCCAAGACCGAGCTCCGGTTCTGTTTCGCTGAGCCATCGCTGTCCGGGAAAAAATGAAGGGGGCAAATCAACCTCCGGGAAACAGGAGTGGGTGGAAGGGAGGGGTGGTAACATCAGGAGGAACATGGTCTCTCTCCTTGTTACACCTGGGGAGCATAACAACACACATTTAATCGTGATTCAAGGGGGGAAGGTTTATTCGGGGCTGACCCCGCCATTCGTGTCGGATTCTCTGCACCTTTATGTACAGAGGGGAAGAAATGCTGCCGGGGCCGGAGGTCCATGTTTTTTTTGGGGAAAGGAGAATGGTGGAGGATGAATCCAGAAGACCCCCGCCCCGGCAGGCTATGGGTGCCGGGGACGCGCAATACGGCCCCGGGGTCGACGTGGTGCGGGACAGCCCTGGTATCGGGCGTGTCCCTTTGTGTGGGGACAACGGTCACGGACATC
>JAHJLU010000823.1 GCA_018821745.1 Myxococcota bacterium
CCCCCGAGCGTGTTGGAGCAGGTGGCGTTGGCATGGCAGTTGTCCAGATTGAGGAGGCACTCGTCCTGATCATTGCAGATGACGCCGTCGCCGGTGTAGCCTGCGTTGCAGGTGCAGGTAAAAGAGCCGGTGGTGTTGACACAGGTGGCGTTGACGTTACAATTGTCGGTGCCACTGGCACATTCATTGATATCAGCACAGGACACTCCGCTACCAAAATAGCCTGGGTTACAGGCACACGAATAGGAGCCCGGAGTGTTGGTGCAGGTGGCGTTGACACTACATGGATCAGCGGCACATTCGTTAATGTCGTTGCAGGTAAAGCCGTCTCCGGAATACCCGCTGTTGCAGGCACAGTTGAAGCCGCCAACGGTGTTGGTACAGGTGGCATTGGCATCGCAGGTGTCGGTCCCCAGGGCACACTCGTTGAGGTCGGTGCAGGTGGTCACGCCGTCGCCCTCGTAGCCGGTGTTGCAGGCGCAGCTAAAGGAGCCGGGGGTGTTGGTGCAGGTAGCGTCGTCGTGGCAATTATCAAGGTGCATGGTGCACTCGTTGACATCGGTACAGGTGAAGCCGGTCCCCGAGAAGCCGCTGTTGCAGGCACAGGTGTAACTCCCGACAGTGTTGGTGCAGGTGGCATTGGCATCACAGGTGTCGGTGCCCAGGGCACACTCGTCGATGTCGCTGCAGGTGACGCCGTCGCCTTCATAGCCGCTGTTGCAGGCACAGGTGAAGGAGCCGGCGGTGTTGGTGCACGTGGCGTTGGCGTCGCAGTTGTCGGTGCCGAGAGTACATTCATTCTCATCGGTGCAGGTCACGCCGGTGCCTGTATAGCCAGGGTTGCACGCGCAGGTGAAGCCGCCGATGGTGTTGGTACAGGTGGCGTTGGTGTTGCAGTTGTCGGTGCCAAGGTCACACTCGTCAATGTCGGTACAGCTGTAACCGTCGCCCGTGTAACCGGCGTTGCAGGCGCAGGTGTAGGAACCGGCGGTGTTTGTACACGTGGCATTGGAATCACAGGTGTTCGATCCATCGGTGCACTCGTTGTTGTCGGTGCAGTTAACGCCGTTGCCGGTGTAACCGGCGTTGCATGCACAGGTGAAGGAGCCTGGGGTGTTGGTGCACGTGGCGTTGTCGGAGCAGTTGTCCGTCATATCGCCGCACTCGTCGATGTCGGTGCAGGTGAAGCCATCGCCCGTAAAGCCTGTATTACAGAGGCAGTGGGCGACCACGTTGCCGCCGTTGTCATCGCAGTAGCCATCGGTGCTGCAGGCGGCGCCCGCGTCGATGGAGGAGTTGCAGTCGTTGTCGAGGCCGTCGCACACTTCCAACGCGCCGGGGTGAATATTCGCCCCCGAGCCGGGGAGATCATTGCAGTCGGTGTTGTTGAGGACGTGGTTGGCGGGCTGGGAGCAGTCCGAAACCGGCGTCGCCGTCATGTCGCCATATCCGTCACCGTCGAGATCGGGGTACCAGTCAACAAAGGAGACATCGTCGTCGATGAGTGAGTTGCAGTCATTGTCAACGCCATCACAAAGCTCTGGCGCCGAAGGATACACATATATCCCCCCGTTGAGCGGATCGTCATTGCAGTCGTCGTTGTTGTCTACATATCCGGCAGGTGCCTGGCAGTTTACCACGGGGGCAGCCAGCGCGTCGCCGTAGCCATCGAGATCAGCATCGGGGTACCAGAAGAAAGTGGGAATACCATCGTCGATCTGGTCGTTACAGTCATTGTCGAGGCCATCACAAATCTCGGATTCGCCCGGGTTCATGAGTGCGCCATCGGCGTTGGGATCATCGTTGCAGTCACCCGCGATGGTCACATGGCCCGCGGGCAGAGAACAGGCGATCGTGACCGAGTCGGGGTCGCCGTAGCCGTCGCCGTCACGGTCCCGATAAAACTCGGCCCCGGGAAACTCAAACTCGTTGTCGTCGTTGCAGTCGCCGTTGTTGGTGACATAGTTGAGAGGCGCAGTACATGCTTCAACGCCCTCGGAGGCGGAATCGCCAAAGGAATCACCATCGGCGTCGGGATAGAAAGTGGTAGTCACTCCTTCGTCGGTGTCGCCGTCGCAGTTGTTGTCGATGCCGTCACAGGAGACCTCAACCGCTTCGTAGCCGTTGATGCTTGTGTAATCCGGTTCAACCCAGTCGACATTGGTGCCGTCGACTGTCACACATATCTTCTTGGCACCCATGCAGATCCCCACCTGGTTATCGGCGTTGGGTGCGTCACCCGTGCATGTAGTGACATTATTGGTATTATTCACGTTATTGGTGTTGTTGACCGTATCGGACCAGGATCCGTCATCTTCCCAGCACCCCGTCGCCAGGAGAGCCAGCACCAAAGATATTGCGAGACTGCGCTTGACCATGAGAAGCTCCTTCCAAAGAATTTTCCATTCATTCAGATTCCAACGCTGAAAATTCCCCAGTAATATTGTATGGCATTTCCCCATTTTGTCCACCAAATTGGCGAGTGAAGGCCTCAGGCACACCATGAACTAGCGAATTTTTCCGGTCACTACCAGGGTGGCATAATAGTGGATGGATTTATTGATGCTGGCCTTGCAAACCCCCACCGCGCCGTAGACACCATCTTTCAGAACCATATTGAGCCGATGCCCTTCACTCATTATCCAGGAACTGACAATAGACTCCGGTGAGGAGGCCACGGCAACATTTTCTGCCACCAGGTCGGTTTTTATCCCCGCCCGCTTCACCCGTTTATCGGGGGCTCCGGTGATGGGAGAGAGGTGATAGATGGATTTGAACTTGCACATCTCGTCACTGTGGGCGGTGGCCACGGCGGCCAATTTTACGCTCCACTTGTAGGCTTTCATTTTGTTCTTTTTTCTGTAGGCGTTGACGAGATCAAAGGCCTCACGTGCGGCTTTGGAAGCCGCCATATCCACCGTGGGCTTCTTCATGGTCACCCGGACCTTGCGAAGATGGTCCGCAGACCCGCACGCCACAGGGAAAAGAGCCAACACCACGGGGCCGTGGCCATCCTCTCCCATGAGCTCCACGCTGTAGTGCCCCTTCTTCTCTTTGGTGCAGAAATACTCCGCGTGGGCAAAGACCCCCGCTCCGAGGAGGCTCACCTTCCTGCGCTTCACTTTTCCGCCGGGGAGCGTCATGAGCAGCTCCAGTTTCGTCACATCATTGTCTACTTTCCCCGAAATTTTCAATGGCTTACCAACTCCAACGACCTGACTGAAGGCATCCATTTTAATTTTTCGTTTCTGAAACAGCAGGATCCCGACCCGCTCATCCTCTCCTTCCCTTTCACCACGGCGAACCCGAAATGGGACACCTTCTGCCGGCCAGAATAGAGGAGCAATGTGTTCCTGAACCATGTCACAAAGTAGGGATCGGCGTAGTTCGCCGCGACCATATAGGTCTGTGAGATCCAGGGTGTTGCGATCCCGAACACCGAGGCCACCTTCTGCAAAGAGCCGGGATCCGCAGGCTTCCCGCCAAATGACTGGAGAGAGCGGGCCAGGGTGGAGAGCGGCGCGGAATACCGGGGGCGGGAAAGCTTGGCCGGCCAGGAGGCAAAAATTTTGGCAACCCAAGCCTTGTCCCCCGTGAGAAACGCTGTACTCTCCCGGTACACCACTCCCGATTGCTCAGTGTCGCCTTTTTTCATGGTGCCGGCAGCACTTTGCAGGGTCGTATTGGTTCGGGCACCGTCCTTATTTCCTGTGGTCTCACTCCCCTTCCCGGTTGTCTGACAGGAGAACAGAGAGAGGGTGATAATAATGAGAGAGAGTTGATTCATCGGATGTGAGCTCCTGCCCCATACCCCGGTGTCTCGGGGGAGGGTGTTTCTTTATAGCACCATAGGCGCCCCGGGCCAAATGACAAAAGCCCAGGCTCACGTGCCGTGGAACTTTGGGACCAGGCATTGACCAATGAGAGAGGATCATTATCCCCATTGCCTTCCACGGGGGTCTGGTGCTATCATCAAATGCATCAAACAATCATCCACCCGGAGAACACCCATGAGAACGCCCATCCCCCTGCTGTTGTGGCTGTGCCTGTCCCTGGCCTCCTGTAAATCCTCAGGTTCTGACAGCTCCAATCAGAACAACACCAATAACGCAAATAATGCCAACAACACGAACAACGTCAACAACAGCAACAACATCAATAACATCAATAACTCCAACAACACAACAGCCCATGCGTTTGCGGAGACATCCGCCACAGACAATGACCCGTACCTTGGTGGTGTCCCCGATGTGGTGACCAGTCACCTCCTGCCGGGGCATCGACTCACCATCACCGGAAGCCTCGATGCGCAAACTACACAGGATGTTGGTTACAGCGACTCAGACGGGTACCGCATCACTGTGGACGCGACCATGAACCTTACGGGGCGCATCTCCTGGAGCCCCGATTCAAACACAATCGTCTCTCTCACCCTGCTGGCCGCGGACAAGAAACCCCTCTCCACCTTCATGACCTCCATGGCGGGAGCAATAGTCCTGTGGCCCGTGGTGGCGCCGCCGGGAGAGTATATTGTCCACGTCTCCGGGAAGGGCAATTCCTTGCAGCTCGCCTATTCTGTGGAGATCAGCGAGTCAGCCCAGGCGTGCGAGATCGTTTCCCAGAGTGCAGCATTTACGGAAGTCGAGACCGCAGCAAACAGCACCACCAATGACACCATCCATGTCTCCATGCCGGGATTCCCCCAGGTGTCCGCAGCGACGGGGACCGCGGCAGAGTCTACGGGAATCACGCTGGAAGCTGACCAGAACTCTTCCGTCAGTGGCACGCTGACCCCCAGGAGCGACTCGCCGGACCAGTTCCTCGATCGGGACACCTTCGTCATCCAGACCGGGGCAACCTCCGGTCACGTGTGGATCCGGGTCGACGCCGTCACCCCCTCGGCGGAGGAGCTGGATTGCTTCGTCCACGATGGCGACATGACCCTCCTCGGCGCCGCCTACACCTTGAACGGCTCATCGGAGAAGGCGATTATCCCCGTGACCTCCGGGGGCAGCTACCGACTCACCGTCGGGCGCAGGAACATGGCCCACACGGGACTTGATCAGAGCACACCCATTCCCTACACCATTTCACTGTGTATGGCCTCCACGGGAGGTGCAAAATGAAACACCTTGTTCCCGTAACGCTTCTTTCCCTGTGGCTCTTCACCCCCGGCCATGCCCGCGGCAATTCTGTGGAGTCCACCTACTGCGGCGATGTCATGTACCAGAGCACCTTCACCGTTGACGAACCCGTGTGTGTCTTCGGTGACATTGATTACACCTGCCCCCAGGGTTATGTGAACCTCCCCGGAGGGTATCTCTACGTTGTCCCCCATGGGGCGGCGCCATTCTCCGGCGTCTACATCGATCTCTACTCCGTGGGGCTGGGCTACGCAGGCGATTTTTACGACGTCCAGGTTATGACCCCTCCCCTCACCCCCGGTGACTACGACCTGGTCATCGACGAGCACTGTGACGGAGTGTTCAACACCGACGATGTGCGGCATGACTGTGCCTTCCGCGTGGTGGGCGACCCTCCCTCCCTCACCTGCGCCGAAACCCCCGACGGGGGATACTCCCCCGAGGATCCAGGAATCTCCAGCGGATCCCTATGCAGGGGAACCTGTGGCGGGGATTGCCATGAAAACGCCTGCACCACCCACTCTGAAACCTCCACCTGCAACTACGACCCCTCATCCAACTATCACCTGACCTGCACCTACTCCACCATGGAGTGCGGCAGCCACGCAGGATGCAGGGAACACGACGACTGCTATGACGCCTGTGCCACGGCCGGGGAATCATGGGAATGCTGGCGTGGCTGTGATCTGGAATGCATCAGCAACTTCGGAGTAATCAACTGCGGTCGCTGGGCCTTCGGACACGGCCCCTATGACTCCCAGATCCAGTACGCCAGTGGAACAGGCAGCACCATGGGGGAAGGTTCCTGCTCGGGCACGGGCGCATGCACATGGTAGCGGGGTAGTCCCCCGGATCCCCACCTCCCGCGCCGCTCCATTTTTTCTGGCATTCCCCTTGACCTTGTGGTTTCCAGCACCTAAAAAGAGGCAGTCTGACAGCTGGTACTGCAACCGGATGCCCACCGTCTGTTGATGCTGCCTCACACCGGGCAGCCATGCTGGATAAGTCAGACAATAAGGTATATCGTGAAATACAAAAGCGCCAAAGTTCCCCGAAGACTCGCCTTTGCCCAGACCGCCATCAACGTCGCCATGAAAAACAAGGCCGTCTCCAGAGCACTCGTCCTCCTGGGATATGACGATGAAAAAATGGACGAGGGCAACCGCCTCCTGAACTATGCGATGAAAATGCAGGGGTCTCTGGAAATGGACGACCGCCCGGAGACTCCGGCGGCAATCGAAGAGCGTTTTAAAAAGGACCGGGATCGTTTCTGGGAACTGAAAACCGTAGCCACCGTGGCCCTGAAGCTCAAGCACCAGCTCATTATCGACCTGTTCATCGACCGGCCCATCGACACCACCATCGCCGGTTTCTTTCGGCAGGCTGAACATTTCTATGACGCGATCATAGGCAACACCATCATCACCAGAGAGTTGGCGCGCTTCAACATCGACGACAACACCCTCATCGAGGCCAAGATCCACCTGGAAAAGACTCAGGACGCCTATAAAGAGCACTTTTCCGAATTGGGAGATGCACTCAACGCCGTTCGCATCCGCGATGACGCAATGAAGAGCCTGGACAGCTGGATGGAAGACTTCATCACCATCTCGCAGGTGGCGCTGCGAAAATCCCCCGATTTATTGGCCGAGATGGGATTCAAAGCCCGATAATCACTACTCGATTGAGACACACTTGACGGGGCCCGCTTCCCCCTCGTTGTTTTGGTCATTGCACTCTTCCACGGGGGTTTCGCCGTTGACGGTCACAGCGAAGGTCATGTCCACGTCAATCTCGAGGTCGGTGAAGACAAGATTCACGCGCTCCCAGCCACCGGGCAGAATAGAGGTCTGGGTGTACATGGTCCCAAGGTGCAGCGCGGGGGAGACGTCGGTGCGGTAGAAATCCACAGAAACTCCGGGGTTGGACCCGGCGCTTCCATCGTTGGACACCACGGCGGAGAGGGTCACCTCCGAGGGGCACAGGGGAGTGGCGGTCAACTGGGCGCTCAAATCGGGGACTGGGAAGAGCGCTCCACCCTGAACATTCTGCCGGTAGTTGTTGTAGTTGAGCCAGCTGGCCACTTCATTCATGGGCACATTCCACAGACCGTTGGCCAGTACGATATCGGAGACGTGGTAACTGAACTGGGGCCACACAGGGCGTGTGCGCACCCAGCGATCGTTGGCGTCGCCATACAGTCGCACGCCGTGGGTCCCCCCGGGGCGCTGACAGGTGCCGTTCATGTCACACTGGTATCCCGCGTCACTGCATGTCCCGCCGATCCCCCCGGTACAGGCCGGCCCGGCCAGGCAATCCGTGTACTGGCAGAGCAAATCGATGGAGACATTGTGGTCCTTCCAGGAGATATGACAGAGGTCGCGGGCAATAGCCTGGTCCTGGTTGGAGATGACAATAATCTCCGCGTTCCCGTCCCCGTCGGCGTCGGCCACCAGCGGATACTCCGCCGAGGTGCGCGATGAGCTTGGGATGATAGGATCCACCAGCTCCGCGCCGGTCTGCCCGTCGTAGATATGGAGGAAACACTCGTCGTTATAGATGACCTCAGCCGGACCATCACCCTGAAAATCAAAGACCGATGAGCCCGTGCGGCTTGAGGAGAGGTCCTGGGTGGGAGTACTCCAGAGGATGAGGTTGGTGGCACCCGTGCTGCAGATCCCGCCGGTACGCACGGGGGGATCCCAACAGTCGGGATCGTAGACCACATAGGCCGCGCTGCCCGCCGTGGAAATCTCGGGCAGCCCGTCACCGTCAAAGTCAGCTATGGTGGGTGCACCACCGACGCCCGCGCCGGGGATGGTGAATGTCTGGTTCACCAGAGAACCGCCGTTCCCCACCAGAACAGCTCCCGTCTGCCCGTCAAGAATGGAGACATAGGTGCGGATATTCACGACCTCGGGACCGGGCACATCCGGGAGAATATCGGCCACGGCCACATAGCCGGGGGTAACACCGTTGGCCACTGTCCAGAACGCATTTCCACCAGGAACCGTATAGGCGGCGTTCCCCGTGACGATCTCGTAGTTGCCGTCCTGGTTGAGATCCGCCACAACCGTGTTGTCGCTCATGGGGAGGCTGAGAAAATCCAGGGCGGGGTTGCTGATTGCCCGACCATCGAGGGCGTAGCCACGCACCACAACGTCGGGGGTGCCGTCGTGGTTGAAGTCGGCCACCGTGCGGAAGCGCTCCTCG
>JAHJLU010000824.1 GCA_018821745.1 Myxococcota bacterium
AACAAACCTCAACGGGCAGACCTGTGCCGCACTTGGCCTCCCTGCTACGCCCGCGCTGTCGTGTGATGCAAATTGCCAGTATACGGGGTGCGACAGCTATCCCCAGATTACCACCGGCATTTACCATACCTGCGGCCTGTCCGCCAACGGGGATGCGTATTGCTGGGGGTACAACTTCTACGGACAGATCGGGGATAATACCAGCACCAATCGCCATGTCCCCACGCTCGTGTCCGGTGGACATACCTTTGTCAGTATCTCGTCGGGTGCTTATCACACCTGCGCCATCACCGCTTCGGGGGAGACCTGGTGCTGGGGTATCAATAATTTCGGTCAACTTGGAGACAACACGACCACCGACCGGCATGTTCCGGTCCTTGTGCAGGGCGGCAACTCCTTTGTCTCCATCACCTCCGGATGGTATCACACCTGTGGAATAACGACCACCGGTGTGGCCCTGTGCTGGGGATGCAACATCTATGGCCGGCTGGGTGACAACTCCGAAACAGACCGTTATACGCCCACCGCCGTGGCCGGGGGCTTTGTCTTCACCGAGCTCTCCGGAGGGCATCGCTACACTTGTGGTATCACCGACTCCGCCATCACATTGTGCTGGGGTCACAACCCACACGGACAGGTCGGGGACACCACCACAGCGGATCGGTGGTCTCCAGTGCCCGTGAGCGGTGCTCACACCTTTATTTATGTTGTTGCCGGAGGAGAACACACGTGTGCAATCGCCAGCACCGGGGAGACCTGGTGCTGGGGGCTCAATGTCTATGGGCAGGTGGGTGACAACACCGTCACGGACCGGAATAGTCCAGTTCTTGTAAATGGCAACCATGATTTTGTCTCAATCGCCCAGACAGCGGACCACTCCTGCGCCCTTGACAGCATGGGTGATGTGTGGTGCTGGGGCTACAATCTCTATGGGCAGCTGGGGGATGCTTCCACCACGGATCGCCATGTCCCGACCCAGGTGACCGGTGGCCACCTTTTTCATTCCATTGTCGCGGGCGGGACTCACTCCTGCGGAATTACCATGAACGGGGAAGCGTGGTGCTGGGGTTACAACGTGTATGGGCAGCTGGGAGACACCACCACCACGGATCATTCCTCTCCCATCCAGACCACAGCATACTGAGGTCCATGAAAGTCCTCGGGCCAATTACCGTCAGGGGGTAAAGGTGATGGTGGAGGAGAGGCTTTTGCCGTTGCGAAGTATCGTGACGGTGACCGATGGTTTTGTCCGCAGCGCAAGGGCAATGATCATGAGTTTATCCATGGAATCCAGGGGTGTCTTGTCCACCTCGGTGACAAGGTCCCCGTTTTCAAGGCCCAGGGCGTGGAAGATGCCCCCCGCCCTGATGCGTGAAAAGTGGAGCCCTTTGTTTGCTGCTCGTCGCATGCGCGGTCTCACGTATGCATCGGAGTAGTCTATATTGGGGCCATTGATGATCATCATGACGAGGCTGCGGGACATGGTATAGGCGGTTTTTCCCGTTTTTTTGATGCCGTCGGCCACCTTTTTATCCCACTCCTCCTTTGATAGTTTGCCCAGGGCTGGTTTTCCGCCGGCTTCCAGCACGGCAAGGCGGCTTCTGAGCTTTGTCAGGGACTGTTTGAGGGAGGCAATGGCCTGTGGGGATGAGCCGGTCCCCAGCTGCATTTTCTTGAGGCGCAGCTCAAGAATGCTGATTTTTCTGCGGATTTTCTCCGGGGAGTCGTTACTCCCCGACATGGCATCCCTTGGGGATTTTACGCTGGGCTGCCCCCCGCCTGCGAAGGAATTTGGGGGTTTTTGTTTGTGGCTTGAGAGCTGGGTCGCCACCTCACGCTTCACTTCTTTTCGGATCTTTTCACGTGTTTGATTTTCATCCTTGCCCTTGGAGCAGCCTCCCATGGAGCTCAGAATCAGGCCAAGAAGCAGGGTGTTGGAAAGGGCGTGTTTGCATCGGGCGAGGTTTTTGCGCATGCTCTCCCTTTAACTCCGATATCACTTTTGTCAATCGGGTTGTGACCGTCTGGCACGGAGAAGTAACAGTGCAGTTTCGGGCCACCTTCTTTGGGGGATATCTGATAATTCTATGGATTTTTTGTTTTTACTTGCTAAAGTTAATCCAGCATCCGTAAAACGGGGGTCACGTAAAAAGGCAGGCAGAAAATGTCCGATCAGTTACGAGAGAGAGATATTTACGCGATTGAATGGTGCGGCCCCATTTCATGGGAGCAGGCCCTCGCAGAAGAAAATATTGGAAAACTCCTGTACTGTATCTATGGGAATCATCCTGTGTACGGGGGGAGCACGCTCCTGTGCATCGGGATGACCATCGGCACATTGGGCGCAAAAATGCGTGATCACAAACGCTGGGTTGGGTACGAGAGTGCCTCCTTTGAGGTGAGATACGGGAAGGTATATGACTTCACCTGCTGGGATTGTTTTCTTCCCGAAAAAAATGATGTGGGCTGTGCCTTGCTCCTTGATGAGACAGAGGCTCCCGAGGAGTTTGAGCGGATCCTCCTCGACATCGAGAGTCTCCTGATTTTCGCCCATCAGCCGGCCTACAACTCCGAAAGCCTGAAAACCTTCAGAAACCCCGATATCAGGCTGTTCAATTTTCGCAATGTTGGGAAGCTGCTCCCCGAGGTTGGCGGTCGATACTACCACAACGGCCCCCTGAGAGTAGAAGAGTAGCGCGGATAATACTGACTTCCATCACTGGCCTGAAAACTTTTCCTTGTCTCATTGCGCGGTTTTTCCATACTGTATAGAATGGTGGCGAAACCTCCACCCACGGGAGCTGCTATGCAAACAATTTCTTTTCGTGCTCAATCACTCAACTCTGGCGGGGGGCTCATCAATTGGTTGTGGATGCTCGTGGTGGCCGCCTCACTGGGCTTTGCTCCCATTGGTTGTGACGACTCCTCAAGCAATAACGTCAATAACAATAACGACGCGGGCGTTGACGGGGACATTGACACAGTGGAAGATGCCGATGCCGACGGGGACACCGACGGCCAGATTCCGGAATGCATCACCGCCACGGGGACCGGTGTTCAGGAACCGGGCACCTGGCAGGACGGCTCCGAGTCGGCCACTATCCACACCAATGGTTCCGGCTGTACACGAGCCTTTGCTCACTCCACAACCCAGTTCCTGCGGGACAACAATCCTGCCAATCCCCGCATGTACTCGGAGCAGGCCGGATGGCCAGCTGTCTCCTCCACCAATACCCTCTTCGATGCGCTCTACGCCCTTGCTCTGGAAGAAGTCCGGGAAAACTCCGTTCCCGCCATCCAGGATGGCGCATACAACGGCGGGGCGCCCATAGAGTGTCCTGCGGGGGGCTGTTTTGAGACGGGCCGCCTGTGGAAATTTGTCTGGAC
>JAHJLU010000825.1 GCA_018821745.1 Myxococcota bacterium
CAATTGTCCCGCCGGGGGAGTGGTTATCCGCTCCGGACTTGATACCAACGGGAACACAGTCCTTGACAGCACCGAAGTGACCAACACTTCTTACATCTGTAACTAGGAGCCTGCCATGAAACGGTCCTTCACTCTCCCGATTATTATCCTGCTGACCCTCACGGCGTGTGATCTTGCCAGCGATGATGAAAACAACGCCTGGAACTCCCAAAACCAGAACAACAGCAGCAACAATCTTCAGACACAACTGTATACAATTACCGGCGTTGTCTGGTCACCGGGCGCGGATGACACCCATGTCCTGTCGGAGAACCGTTTCCCCATCCCGGGCGCACTTGTCGCAGCGTACCCCTATGAGCCGGATCCCCCTCCGGAGGAGCGGTTTTATTGCCAGACATGCCTGGAAGTTCCCAAGGAAATTCCCAGCACAATCAGTGGTTTTGATGGAAGCTTCACACTAAAGCTCATGCCAGAAACCGATTATTATCTCGTTGTCCAGAAGGGGCTCTTCCGCCGCGTCACCGAGTTGCGTTCGGGATTCTCCGGTGAAACCAGAAACCTTGAGCCCTCCTCTCCTGCTGAGATCCGTTTCTCCGGGCTCGCACTGCCCAACACCCATGATCCCGAGGACGGAAAGTGGACACCCAGAATTCTCATCATTGTGGGGAGAGGAGAGGGCTTCCTCCACGAGGCCTATGATGCCCTGGGCCTGGTGGGGAATATCGATTACGAAATGATCGCGGACAAGGACGCCGAGTATATCGCAGCGAACGTGAGTGAATTAACAAAATATAGTATCATCGTCGCGAGTTGCGGTGACGAGGCCACATACCTGAGCAAACCCCGCGTGCGAACCGCCCTCCGGGAATATGTGAAACTGGGCGGGCGCCTTTTTATCGATGACTTTGCCTACGACTGGGTTGAGCAGCCCTTCCCCGAGTTCCTCTCTTTTCAGGTGGACTACACCCTGGACTACCAACAGGGTATTTGTGCCGAAGGGGCGGTGGCCCCTGACCAGGTTGGGGCGTGTGTCAACTACGCATGCTATGACCCCGAGGGATATACCGAAGATGCCTATCTGCAGGGATGGCTCGATACCGTCTACGATGCTGATGCCCTCCCCCTTGAATACGGCTGCAATATCATCCGGAGAATGGGTGAGGGTGTTCAGGGTGAGTGTGACGATCTCGAGAACCCCAAATGCCAGGGTGGTCTCCTCATCGATACTCCCAAGGTATGGCTGATGGGAAAATGGATGGGGTCAACGCAATACGCACCGGAATATGTGGAGCCGATTACCGTGTCGTGGAATTACTATTGCGGAAAAGTGCTCTACACCGCACTGCACACCCACGCCGGGGATGAACCCATGGGTGGTTACAAGCTTCTGCTGCAGGAAAAAATCATGATTTACCTGCTCCTGGAGCTCCAGACCTGCATCACGCAGGAAGTGGTGGAATGAGATCACTCGACCATAAGTGTGTACAAAATATACACAACTGCGATCCCGATGCCCAGGGAGATGAAAATATTTGCCTCACCAATGAGCACTGACAGCATGAGCCACCCGGCGTATCCAAATGCACCAATGAGAGCACTGAGACCCAGCACACCCAGCGGAATAAAGACTATCCCGTCAACCGCCCTCACCCGTTGAGTAGTCACCCAAAATAACAGCGAGCTCACAAACGCGCTGCCCCCGAGCACTGCGGCCCCGACAATGGCGAATCGCCATGTCTGAAAATTGAACAGCAATTTTTTACTAATGGCGGGCCCGACGTAATACAAAAGAGCCATTATGCCGGTGGTCATGAGGAGGGTCATGAAGGTCACCAAAAAAAGGGCTCCGAATTTCGATGCGGGAGCTGCCTGCTCTTTACCCTCCCCTTCTGGCGGCAAATTAACATCCATATTTTCCATGTATCACTCCTTGGGAGACACTCTACCCCTTTCACGGAAAATTACAATGTGCGCGGGATGCCTTGTACGCATGTCACGTGGTGAGGGTGTTCAGAATCTGCTCCAGGATATATCCCACGTGGATTCTGTTGGTAAAATCCAGTTTTCCCACGTCGATCTCCAAGACTTTTCCACGATGGTAGCCGAACTCACTCACATCTCTTGAATAGGATTCATACCATTTATTGAGTCCCTCTATCTCCGATTTTGTCCAGCCTCCCTCCAGCTCCATTTCGCGACCCCGCTGCAAAATCCGCCGCCAGGAC
>JAHJLU010000826.1 GCA_018821745.1 Myxococcota bacterium
CATTGTGACTCAGTCATATCTTGATTCCAACAAGCGAGGTCAGGCCGAGGCAGTCTGTCAGCGGGTTTTGGAATATTATCCGCAGAACGCGACTTTTGCTGAGCTCCTCGGGGTGATCAACGGCCAGGTTATGGAAGAAAAAGCGGCGGAGGAGCAATCTCCCGACGAAGTTGAAGTTGAAGAGGCGATGGATGATTACGGTGATGTTGATGAGCCTACACCCATCGCAGAGTACAACAGCTTCCAGGACTTTGTGGAAGACCACTCCTCCAAGAGCTCCCAGGAGGAATCCTGGAGTGACACCCGGGACAGTTCCGGTGAAAATCGTATCCCCAGTCCTCCCGGCGGGGTTCCGGCGATCCGATCATCACTTCAGGAGTCCATCTCACGCCGAATGGAATACCAGAAGAATAAGTTCATGGATATTTCCACGAGTCCAGGCCGAACGGAAGATGAAGTGGTTGATATCTTTGATGATGAAGAAGGCGATTTCTTCGGTAGCGAGGGTTCTACGCTTGTCGCCTCCGAGGTGAAGGGTGATTTCTGGGAGAAGGCACCCCTTCTCAGCGAGCTTCCCCCGGAAATCATTTCCGATCTCCGATCATCCATTGAACCCTCGGTCCATGAGCCCAATGAGTACATTTTTCGACAGGGTGATGTGGGAACGAGTCTGTTTCTCATTATTGACGGCGATGTTGCGGTGACCAAACTCAACAGCGGCGGCGATGACGAAGAGATAGCCCGTCTGGGCAAACTGGACTTTTTCGGGGAATTTGCCCTTCTGGCCGATCATAAACGCCACGCCTCCATATTGACCACAACCCGTACGTCGCTCCTGGAGCTTCCCAAGGATCTTGTGGTGGAGCTCGGGAAAAAATACCCCGTTATTATCGATATTCTCAAAAATTTCTATCGGAAGCGCCTCCAGGACACCATGATCAATAATCTGGGGTTTTTCGAGTTGATCGCTCCCGATAAAAGAGACTCTCTCTTGGGAAATCTGCATTTCCACCGGTTTGCTCCGCGGACCTCCATTATCAAACAGGGACAAAAAAGCGGCGGATTCTTCCTTATTTTGCTCGGCGAAGTAGAGATTGTCTACAACAGCAGCGAAGGAGACAAGGTTCTCGGTGTCCTCAGTGAAGGAGAGTATTTCGGTGAAATGGCTCTCATGAAAAGAAAGCCGGCCATGGCCACGGTGAGCAGCGTCGACGTGGTTGAGCTGGTTCAGATCCCGGCCAAATCCTTCTTCCAGATTCTGGCTGAACATCCTCCTATCTGGAGACGGCTTCAGGAAGAAGTATCCAAGCGGGTCCTCCTCGACCACTATTTTATTTCCGGTCGTGGAAGCGGCAAGCTTTCCTTTTAATCCGATATCATACCATCAGTGCAACAACCATATAACCGGAGGTATTTATGCCATTTAACCTGAAAGGTAGAAACCTGCTCACCCTTTTGGACTTCACTCCTTACGAGATTGACTACTTGCTCAAATTGAGCCTCAAGCTCAAGCAGGATAAATACTCGGGTGTGCGCCACCGTCTCATGGACGGGAAGAACATCGCGCTCCTTTTTGAGAAGCCCTCCACCCGCACCCGGTGTGCCTTTGTTGTGGCCTGTAATGATGAGGGCGCCTTTCCCGAGTATCTGGGGAAGGGAGATGTTCAGTTCGGCAAGAAGGAATCCGTGAAGGATACGGCGCGGGTGCTGGGAAGATATTTTGATGGCATAGAGTTTCGTGGATTCAAGCACGAGACTGTGGTGGAACTTGCCGAGCACGCGGGAGTACCCGTATGGAACGGCCTCACCGACCTGTATCATCCGACCCAGGTTCTGGCAGATCTTCTCACCCTGATGGAGCGTTTCGGTACTCTCAAGGGGCTTACACTCTCCTATGTGGGCGACGGACGCAACAACATGGCCCGTTCGCTGCTTATCGGCGGAGTCAAAATGGGAATGACGGTGAATATTGTCGCTCCTGCCGATCTCATGCCCGACGGGGAGCTCATGGGAAAAGTGAAGTCCATTGCCGCCGAGACCGGCGGAAGCTATCTGCTCACATCCGACATCTCACAGGGAGTAAAGGGAGCCCACGCACTGTACACAGACGTATGGGTTTCCATGGGTGAAGAGGATCAATGGAACGAGCGCGTGGCTAAACTCATGCCCTATCAGGTAAATGCTCAAATGATGGCCATGACTGGTCGCGAGGATACTGTCTTCCTCCATTGTCTGCCCGCGTTCCACAACAACGAGACAGATCTTTCCAAAGAATGTGGTGCGCTGGAGGTAACGGAGGAGGTCTTCGAGAGCTCCGCCTCCCTGGTCTTCGATCAGGCCGAAAACCGCATGCATACCATTAAAGCGGTGATGGTTGCCACCCTCGGCAATCAGTAGTTTCCCCTCATCCCGAATTAAAAAAGCGGTTCCAGAGAGATAAAGAAAATAAAGGGTTCTCGTGTCTCGGGGTATTTTTTCAGGGGCCAGGAGACCTGGAGGTTCACAACCCCCTCGTACACACCGAACCACTTGCCGTGAATACGGATTCCGTACCCGACGCTGGCACCCCACCGGAAATTGTCCGTGTAGGGGCCATCCATTCCGCCCGAGATAACGCCACCGCCCAGGTAGAATGCGCCTGACAGCCGGGTGAGGTTCACCGCTCCAAAGAGGGTCAGGTCCGAGGAGGGGTAAATAATGTGCCGGACCTCCAGTGCCCCGATGCCCATGAGGCGCCCGGGGAAATGATCCACTTCGTAGCCCTGGAGTTTGCCCGGACCCGAGAGGCGCAGGAGCTCCACCTCGTCGTGGACGGGGCCGAGCTTTGCCGCTGCCTTCATGTGGGCGGCGAAGCTCATGCCTAGGGGCAGGGCGAAGTATCGGCTGCCCTCCGTGAGGAGTTCAAAGTTGGTGCTGGAACCCTCCACCGTGTGGTCAGATGTGTAGGTGTTGGCGCTGGCGAGGAGATTGGCCCACCCTTTTTTGGTAGGGAGCATAAAATCCTCCCTTCCATTGTAGTTGAATGCTGTGAAAACAGTGTACTTTGAGGCGCGTTGGTTGTTGTCTGGCCCCATGATGGCGCGGGTTTTTCCAAAGCCGGTTCCCAGATCCCAGCGGTAGGCAAGCCGGGAGTTGTTCACCACGGGACCAAAATACTGGAGGTGGGCCAGGGCAAATCCCCCCTCGATAATCTCATCCCGGTAGGTCAGAATGTTCAGGCGGCGCCTCAGACTGTTTCGGGGCAGGAGGTCCGCATCCATATAAAATTTATTAAGCATTTCTGTGACATTAAACAGGACCACAAAACCGGAGAAGATAAATCGCCACCCCGGTGAGGGCCACACGTTGTTGTAAAGGGGATCATCCGTGGTGGAATTTTCAGAGAGATCTCCATCCGGGTCCACATGGACCTTCGCCACGGGACTTTTGAGGGTGACGTCAAAGGTGTGTCGGGTCCCCTTTCCCAGCCATGTGGCCTGAACTTCCCTGTCACCCGAATCGGTGATTTTGATGATCACCGGTTCGGTAATGGGGCGACTGCTTTTGCGGACGATGGTAATTCTGTAGCCGTAAAAGCCCTTTTTCGCTCTGATGCGTTTGACCCGGGCCACGCTGTAGTCCACGAGATAGTCCCCCATGAGCCACTGGGAAAAAAACCAGGAGAAATCGAGTCCTGTTCTCTTTTGCAGGTATTTTTTAAAGGAGAGAGGGCTCTTCAGATACCCTGCAATGATTTCTCCGAGTTCTTTTTCACCAAATAAATCATGGAGCTTGTAGAAGAGACGGTTTCCCATGGGCTGGGTGTTGTTCCACCTGCGGTAGTCGTGTCTGAGACTATCTTTATCGTCGGGTCCCTGGAAAAAGGAGGAGCGAAACTCCATGCGTGGATTTTTCAGGACCAGATCAATCTGGGGTATCCATTCGAAGGTCTCAAGGAGCCCCCGAACGCTTTTTGCGTATCGGGCGAAGAAGGTGCTGATCATTTCGGAGACCCAGCGGCCGGAGGCGGGGGTCTCTTTATGGGCAAGGTTATGGGAAAGGATGGTCTCCCGGATCCCGCGGGCCAGGGATTGTCGATGGAACTTGAGGAAATACTCCAGGGGGAGAAGATGAAAGGAGCGATCGGAAAAGAGGAGGGCACCCCGGGGCAGCGTCATGGTGAGCTCTTCCCGAAGGGGGGTCTCTATGAGCCACATGGTGAAATTTGCAGGCAGGGGGGCCAACCGTTTTATTGTTTTTTTGCAGGTGCGGACCACTTCAAAGAGGCGTTCCCCCGTGAGGAACCGGAAGGGGGACTTCAGGGACGAGGTGTGAAAGAGACAGAAACCCTTTTGACATGATGTCTGAAAATGATCACCGGCGGCGGCCGGGAAAAAGAGCTCGGACCCAAAGACCGTGAGTGTGCTGACCCCAGCTCTTCCCAGGAAGAGGGGCTGTTTCTTTTTCGCAGTAGAAAGGGATACCCGATGAAAAAATGCACGCTGGGATGCACCGGGGGGTGGGTGATCATCGATTACACCATGGTATTGCGGATACCAGGGTGCACCCAGGATACACGCACTTTCCACACACCCCAGAGGTCCATACCGCCGGGGGAGCTTGGTTCGAAAGATAATTTTTACCTTCGCCCCTGCGCGGGCAAAAAACGAGAAGCCTGCCCTTGGGATCCACCGCACTTTATGCCACCGCAGGGGTGCTTTCTTATTATCGAGAAAGAGAGAGATCTCCATTTTCCCCGGATCAAACATAATCGGGTAAATCCGATATCGGTTTATATCGTTGAGATAAGGGGGTTTTATTGAAAACTGATTGGGGTAGGACCAGAAAAAGTGTTGCCCCGCGTGCCGGGGAATAAATGTGACAGTGCCCTCAACTACGCGTCTGGATGTGCTGACTTTCGCATTGACGGTGTATACCGGATCCACACGTGCCATGATAAAAAACAAAAATAAGGAAACCATCAGGAACCTTTGTTAGCACAAAAACCCGGGTCTCCAAATTGTTTTCAGCTTCACTTCATTTGCCTTGTGTGGCAAATTACCGTCATGTGCAGTGACAAAAACGAAAACAAAATACTCATTTTAGATGATCGTGGACCCGAAAAAATGGTGCTCGCCTCCATTTTGGGCAGACTCGGGTACCAGGTGAGCTCTGATTCCAGTCTCAAATCGATTCGGGATCATGTGACCCTCTCTCCCCACCTGGTGATTATCAACAGCGGGCTCGAGTCCTCGGAAGAAGCGGCGCTCTCCATCGCCAGTCAGGGTTGCAGGGTGATCCTGCTCTCGCCTCCCCATGAGAATGCGCCGGACTTTCGTGGATTTGTCGATGCGACGGAGCACCTGCTGAGGGGTATTGGGGTGACCATTCCCGAGATAGTTATGGTGGTCAACGATTTCATCTCTCCCCTTCCGGGCAAGAGTATTAAGCGGCAACCACGAGTATCCGGTGGGTATAAAGTTGATGTAATCCACGACGGCGTGACCGTTGAGGGTTTTATTTTCAATCTCAGTGCCACAGGGGCCTTTGTGGAGCTCTCCCATCCGCCCGATCGGCATACGGAACTGACTCTGGAGTTTCATCTTCCCGGCCACGAGACCCTCTTCTCCTTCAAATCCATGGTGACCTGGCGGGTGCTCCCCGAGGAATCCAAGGCCATGCGTTCTCCTCCGGGATGCGGTGTCTATTTCATGAACATGTCTGAGTCCGAACACGCCACCTTCGAAGAGTTTGTCATCCATAAAGGTCGCGCCTGATTTTCAACGACACCGTGTTTGTATTTCCCGAAAAAAATAAAGGAGCGTTCAGTGAGTCATCCCACCATTTCGCCTGAAAATCTCAAAGATCTCATCCCCAAAATGGATCTTCCCAAGGAAATAGCAGCGGCAACAGGGCTCCCTCTGAAGTCCATCTCCAGTACCGCTGAACTTCTGGCCGACGGAGCCACCATTCCCTTTATCGCCCGGTATCGAAAAGATGTCACCGGTGGACTTGACGAGGTGGATATCGGGCGGATCCGCGATCTCATCGAGGAGCTCGAGGAGTTCGAGAAGCGCCGGTTGTACATGCTGACCTCCATCGCCCAGCAGGAGAAGCTCACCGGGACTATACTCACCCTCTTTTTAGAGGCTGCCAATAAAAACGAGATTGAGGATCTATACCTCCCCTATAAACGCAAGCGGCAGACCAGGGCGGGGAAGGCGAGGGAGAAGGGGCTGGAACCTCTTGCAGAGCTGCTGCTCAGTGACAACCCCGCAACTTTTATGGAGAGAGCCGCAGATTATATCAACTCTGAGAGGGGGGTTGAGACTGTCGATGAGGCTGTTCATGGTGCCATGGATATCGCAGCCGAGGTTATCTCCGAGCATCCCGAGGTTCGTGACGGGTGTCGGAAACTCTTTGCCAAGGAGGGGATCTTGTCCTCAAAAGTTATCTCCGGTAAAGAAGAAACTGGAATAACATTTAGAGATTATTATGAATATAGTGAGAGAGTCGCCACAATGCCATCCCACCGGATCCTGGCAGTTTCCCGTGGGGAGAAGGAGGAGTTTCTTCGAGTCCATATAGCGATTGAGGAAAAAAGAGCCATTGACCTTGTGGAGAAGTTTTTCCCCCTCAGGACGCAGTCACTTCTATCTGTGTGGGATGAGCTGGTGAAAGATTGTTACAAGCGCCTGCTGGAGCCCTCTCTGGAAGCGGAGATTCGTCGCGATCTGAAGAAACAGGCGGATCTGGAGGCAATAAAAGTTTTCACCCTCAATCTGCGTGAGCTCCTCTTGTCTCCCCCCATGGGCCAAAAATGGGTTCTTGCGGTGGATCCCGGTTTCAGAAGCGGGTGCAAACTGGCCGTGCTCAATCCCCAGGGTGACTTTATCTCCCACAAGAATATCTACCCTCACCCACCGCGAAATCACGGGGATCTGGCGCGCAAGGTGGTGAGTGAGCTGGTGGCACAGTACAAAATAACGGCGGTTGCCATCGGCAATGGTACCGCGGGCAGGGAGACCGAGAAGTTCTTTACGGACATGAAAAAAGATCGGCTCCTGGACCCCGAGGTGCTCATTGTGCGCGTGGACGAGAGCGGTGCCTCAATCTACAGCGCCTCCCCCGTTGCACGGGAGGAGTTCCCGGAACTCGATCTCACGGTCCGTGGTTCTATCTCCATCGGCCGAAGGCTCCAGGATCCCCTGGGGGAGCTGGTGAAGATAGACCCGAAATCCATCGGCGTGGGTCAGTATCAGCACGATGTGGATCAGACTCTGCTGAAGAACAGCCTCGATGAGGTGGTGCTAAACTGCGTGAATCAAGTGGGGGTGGAGATCAACAACTCCTCCGCCAGTCTGCTCAAGTATGTCTCCGGTGTTGGTCCCCAGTTGGCAAAAGCCATTGTGGTGTATCGGGAACAGAACGGTGCTTTCGGTGAGCGCAAAGAGTTGCTGAAGGTTCCCCGGCTGGGTCCCAAAGCCTATGAACAGTGCGCTGGATTTTTGCGAATTCGTGGCGCCAAAAATCTCCTTGATGCCTCGGGTGTCCATCCGGAGAACTACAGCCTCGTGGTGGGAATGGCGGCGGATCTTGGTGTCACCGTTGGTGATCTTGTGGGAAACAAGGAATTGATTTCATCGGTGAACAGTAAAAACTACTATTCCGAAAAGGTCGGAAAATTTACCATGGATGATATCCTTGCGGAACTGATGAAGCCGGGGAGGGATCCCCGAAAGCAGTTCGAGACCGTCGCATTTCGGGAAGACGTGATGGAATTTGAGGATCTTGAGGAGGGTATGGTCCTGGAGGGCGTGGTGACCAATGTGACGGGTTTTGGAGCCTTTGTGGATGTGGGCGTTCACCAGGACGGGCTGGTTCACGTGAGTGAACTGTCCCACACCTTTGTGAAAGATCCCATTGATGTGGTGAAGCCCGGTCAGAAGGTCACGGTGAAAATTCTTTCCCTCGACAAGCAGCGCCGGCGTATTGGACTCTCCATCAAGGCCTGTCTGCCACCACCATCGGGAAATCAGAGCAGGGGACCCAAGCCTTCCGGGGCACCGAAAAAGGAGCAGGGGGGAAAAGGGTTCAATGCATCCAACCCCTTCTCCAATTTCTTTAAAAAATAACTGGTACTGTTTTGATGTGATCTGTCAGGGGGGGAATATCCACCGGGTCTCCCTCAGACCATGGTGACAAAGTCCGACGGGGAGTCGGAATTGACGATCTCCCGTTTTCCCGCAAAAATAAGACCCGTTCGCCCGTCGATGGAGACATAGTCCCCCTCATGAATAACGGTCTCTCCTACCTGTGCTTCCCTGATGTGATCGCGCACAATCAGTTCACGGCAATTGACGACACACACCTTGCCCAGACGGTTGGCCGTCACGGCGGCATGGCTGGTGACCCCGCCCCGGGCGGTGAGGAGCCCGGAACACTTGAAAATCATGTCCACATCATCGGGGACGGTGTCCGGCCTGATAAGAAGCAGAGGATCGGATCCCGAGAGCCGGGCGATACCTTCCCGATCGAAGACCGCGCGACCAACGTAGGCCCCTCCGCCGGTTCCGACTCCCATGGCCAGAGGCGCGATGTGTTCCGTGGTCTCACGGAACAAAGGGATCTGCTTGGAGTGTCCCGAGATCAGGGTGCGGCACTGCAGGACGAAGAGATTTTCCGGGTTGGAGTCTTCAAAGGTGAATTCAATCTCCTGCTCGGAAAAATCGTTCTCGATCACCAGCTTGTTGGCCAGATCATGGAGGGTGTTGAAGTGCTGGGGGTAGCTCTCTTCAAGGGAGATAGCCTCTCCCCGCTGTTTTCTCTCCGATGCCGCCACGGGAAATGGATGAACCAGGCCCGAGACCACGTCCTCGCCCTGGGAGTTGGGGACAAAATCACCAAAAATGTTGATTTTTCGGCCATTTGTTTTTGTGATGGCCACGCCGGTCCCTGAATCGAAGTTGAGGTTTCCCAGGATCATGCGCTGGATCAACACCGCGGTTCCCCACTCCTCTGCCAGATCGAACTGCTCACGATAGATGCGCGCACGGTCACTGTCCCAACTCTGGAAGACCAGCTCCATGGCTTCAATGATCTGCTCGAAGGGGTCATCGGGGATGACAACGCCGTTGCGACGGACGAGGGCCAGGTATTCATCGGTGATTCGGGCCATGTTTGCCGGTGAGAATTCCAGTTTTTTAGCGACGCCGTATTTTTGTTTGTAGTGGTTCATGATGCTGTCGAATTCATCACGGTCCACTCCGTTGGACATGCCCCAGATCTGGATCATTCGCCGGTAGCAATCATAGGCAGTCCATGCATAGTTGGGCAACCGGCTGAGTTCAGTGACAACATCCCGGTTAATCCCGATATTCAAAAAGGTGGTCATTACCCCGGGCATGGAGACAGCTGCTCCACTGCGCACGGAGAGAAGCAGGGGGGGTCTTCCTCCAACGCTTCGGCCGAGGGTGAGGCCCGAGAGCCCTTCCAGTGTCTGGATCTCTGCGATAAGGCGTCGGCGGATGGCTGCCTTCATGCGGGGATAGGCTTCCAGGGCTTTTCTGCACCGATAGACTTCCGTGGTGAGTACGAACCCCCAGGGGACTTTGACCCCAAACTGTTTGAGGAGGTGGAGATTATACCCTTTGTTACCCAGCCAGATGGGGTTTGCCATATCCTTGGGGACATCGTGGATGCGCACCATGGCTCGATCGGCGTCAAAGGAGAGGATGAGGTTGACGATCTCCGGATTGAGCTTGATCCGCATGTCGCCGAGGGTGGAGATGATGGTGCCCAAAAAGGTGTCCAGTTGATTGATGCCAAACGCGGAGGAGAGGATCTCCCGCATGACCCTCTCCGAAAACATCTCTTTTTCGCCGGCGGTTGTAAACCGGACCTCCCCCACGACCGTGATGGCGTTTTTGTGGAACTCCTGGAAATACCGCTCGATGACGCCCCCTGCACGCTGGGAGATTACCTGAAAAATATTGAGAAACTGGCTGAGGCTGAACCCTTCGCGCTTGACGGCGGCGTTGAGAATTCCCAGGTTGGATTTGATCTCGTGAACCCAAATGCCGTCAAGCTCCAGGGCCCGGATGAGACGGCTCAGGATCCAGTGGATCCTGCGAAGGGCGGGTCTGGTGATATAATCGAGGTCGATCATGGAGATGAGATTGTCGATGAGCAGAGAGATCAGTCGCTCCAGGCGGTAGGTGGCGCCGAGGCATTCCAGTTTTCGCTCCTGGTAGCTGCCGTACATGGAGGGGATACCCGCGGCGATGTGCCGCTTGCGATAGATGCGCTCTTCTCCCAGGCTCACCTTGGGGTCAAGGATGATGATCTTGAGTCCCTCCACAAGGTCCAGGGCTTTGTCAATTGCCTTCTCAAGCTCCAGGTTGTCAATATAGCCGAAGAGCTGTGTGATGTCCTCACTGTCAATGAACCGGACACTGAGCAGGGCATCCCGAGCTCCAGCCGCGTCCAGGTCGTATTTTGCCACCAGGAGGGCATGAACCCGGATGAGATGGGCGACGCGAATATCGAGATTCCCTTCAACGCAGATCTGGAGGATGGAGTCGAAGTCTTGTTCCAGCAGCTCCAGAGGGTTTTTTAATCCCGTCACC
Source organism: Myxococcota bacterium (assembly GCA_018821745.1). Classification (GTDB taxonomy): domain Bacteria; phylum Myxococcota_A; class Polyangia; order HGW-17; family HGW-17; genus SZUA-580. The sequence continues at coordinate 10,608 of JAHJLU010000826.1, forward strand.
TGAGTGAGGACATCCACGGTGTTGTGGGCCAGGTCGATGTACGACGTGTCATGATTCAGCGATTCCCACACATCCTGGGGTACCACATCATGGAGTCGGGAGATGTCCTTGTCGACCCAGGTGTGCATGATGCTCTGGACCAGGTCGATGAGGGTGTTGTTTGACTCGATGTGGATCTGCTTTCGGAAGAAATGGATGAGCCGATCCTGCCGATGGTGGTGTTCATCAATTATGGTGGAGGCGGTGCGAAGTTCGCCCTCGGCACCGATCTCTCGGAAGAAGACGGGGAAGAGCCTGCAGAGCTGTTTTACTTGTTTGAAGACCGGTTGTATTTTGGAATTGAGAAGTTCAGAGACGTCACTCTGGAAGAGATCGGTGTCGGAAATGAAGACGTCCCCCTCCCGGAGGTTCACATGGAGTCCTGCCAGGAGGAGAGTGGTGCGGTCCGGGTCCATCCGGATTAACTCCAGATAGGTTCTCAGGGTGGGCAGGTGGGCAGGATTGCGGAGAATCTGCCACTCCTCATTGACCCCCCCGAGGGAGGGATCCGGGAAGGGAATTGTGAGGATGTTTGTTAATAACAGATCAATAATTTCCTGGTTCTGTGCCGGGATGATCTGCTTCCCGAGGTGAAGCAGGATGGAGTTGACCACCACATGGTGCTCGTGACCGAGGCTTCTCAGGAAGGGAAAGAGCATGGAGAAAATCTCCCGTGCTGATTCGGGATCTTCTCCCAGGGGTGCCTTTCGCAGGATCAGGGTCAGGTGATTGAGCATCTCCTTGTGATAAAAACTCATGGGCAAAAACTCAAAGAGACCGAGGATTAACTCACTTTTTGCCAGCAGCGGCAGGTCTCCCCGGACCGCTCCCAGGAGATCGCGAGCGATGGACTCAAAATCCATAACCGTGGAAAGATCGGCCGTGGGAGAAGCCAGCATTTCTATGGCCCCGTCTATTCTGAGGAGATGATCCTCAAAGACCTGCTTCATGGAGAGGGAATCATATTTCAGGAGCCACTCCCGGGCTCCCTCTCGTCCCCAGATGTGATAGCAGGCGGCAAATGATTCCCGGATGACCTGTACCACCTGAGGAATCCCGGATGCCTTGGCGTACAGACGCTTGAACCGTGTAGAGGCTCTGGCCGACAGCAGACGATCTTTCTTCAGCAGGGGAGCCAGCTCATCGAGGCAGGCGATGAGGTCCCCGGGGAGCAGGTATCCTTCACTGACCTCCTTTTCAAAGAGGCCCAGCAGTGCTGCCAGGATGCGTTCCCGCTCATGGAACGGCCACTCTCCCTTGAGAAATTGAATGCCCAGATCAGCGATAAGGCTCACATAGCGGGAGGGTGTCAGTGTCTTGTGAAAGACCCAAATATCTTGAAGTGCCAGTGTGCGGAAGGCTGTTGCTACGGATTTGGCATTGGGAAATGGATGATAATATTCTGCAAAAAATGCCTCCAGGCGCTCCTTGAGACCCAACGCCTCCTGGACTGCCATGAGCAACTCTTTGGCATTTTCAGGATATTCTACCGGTGGGACGGGAATGGCGGCCTTGTTGGCCTGCCAGGCATCGCTCCCGGTGAGGACAGTGGTGTTATCGTCGAGCATCAGATAGTCTCCAGTAGATCCAAAATCCTCGCAGATACTCCCAGTTCATTGTCCTGCCACAGGAGCAGCCGCAGTTGGTTACCCACCATGTTCCACCCGGGATCGATGACGGCGCTGGCTTTGTTCCCCACAATGGAATCGGAGGTGGGGGGCGTATGGGAAAACTGGATATGGGGACACCGGGAGGGGAGAGATTTCAGCCAGGACTCCATGGACTTTTGGGAGACTGGCTGATTGAAACAGATGGAAAGGTCCAGTGCCATGCCCCGATCAACAGGCAATTCCATGGACTGGGTCATTGCTTTTTTTGCCAAATCCGGTTCCCAGTCGGCCAGGGAACGTGAGAGGGCGGTCTCTATGGACCGAAGGGAGTAGTCATCATCCTGTTTGAGGGGATGCAGGACCCGGCATGAGAATGTTGAGGGCAGATACTCCCGGGACAGGTGGCTGATGAAGGGCACCAGTGCGTTTCCCGTGCAGCTCCCCATGGCGACTGTTGTTCCTTGTGAAATGGAAGGCTCAACAGAGGCAACTCCCATCATAACGTGCTCCTGGGCTTTGGGTTCACGCCTGGTGAGAAAGACGTTGGATGATTTTCCCAGATGGAGCACCGCCTCCCAGTAGGGGAGGAGGGAAGGGTCTCCCGTGGCATCAATGATAACATCAACCTGTGGGTGAGCGTCTGGTTCAAGGCCGGCATCGCCAACCTCACCCGCACCAAGATCGCTGGCGAGGGTGCTGCTTTTTGACGGATCCCTGTCGTAGAGCCAACACAGAATGTATCCGTTCTCCAGCAGCAGTTTGCCGGTGACTCTCCCGATTCTCCCGCAACCCCACAAGGCAACGGTCTGCTTGTTCATAAGGCACTCCTCAAGCGGTAACACAACAGGTTCATGCGCAAAAACTCAAAGCCCGAGCCTGAAATCAAAGGAGACAGATTCGCCTCTTCCGACCTGGGGAGCGGTTTTGATTCTCTCCCCGGGTATTTTGCTCTGTTTGAGTATCATTTCAATGATATCGGCCCGCTTTTTCGCAAGCATCGCGTTGGGGGCTACCACAGAAATGACCACAATAATGGATTCATTTGCTTTCAGTATTTCAACGAGCCGGAGGAACTCGAGTTTTGCGCCCGGGTGAAAGCTGCTCTTGCCCGGCAAAAATTTGAGATCGGCGAAGACCATCCCATCAGCGATGGGGCGGCAACCGTTTGGCTCGACACGCGTCCCTTTTCGAGTGGTGGGGCAGCGGTCCTTCAGGTTGGGAACCCCGTCTCCATCGGCGTCGTGGGGATCCCTCACCACCGTCTTTTGCGGTGTGTGTTTGATGACAGGGGGGACACTGTGGTGCTCCTCTCGTATCGGGGGACGCCCGAAAAGAGAATAGAGGACTTCAACCCCGAATGTCACGAAGAGGGGATCCTCGACCTGGGGCATGAACAGCTGCTGGAAGGAAACAAACAACCCCACGGAGAATCCGGAGATTTCCGTGCGAAAGTCTGCTTTGGCTGTGAGTGCCCACCACGTGGAACCGGCGTCCTTTGTGGGCGCCAGTGCGTAGGTGGGTCCCATGCCAGCACCGACGCAGAAGGTGCGTTCAAAGAGCGAAAAAAAATGGACATATTGAAAAAGCACTCCCATCCCTGCCACGTTAGCGGTTCCCGGGAGCAGGATATCAGATCCGGTGAGGGACACGCGCAGGCCGGAATCCGGGAGGAGACCATGGAGAGAACCCTCCAGTTGGCCCCTGAATTCAACGCCGGAAGTAGAGATTCCCTCATCAACACGATCATTGAGAATGAGGGCGAAGGAGAGCCCTCCTCCACCCTGCAGGGTAAAAGAAAGGCCCCTCTGTTGACTCTGAGCGGTCACTGCCGGGGAAAAAAGGAAAAGGCAAAGAGCGAGGCATGCAGCTTTCATGAGCACCATCTCGTTGAAGGTCATTGTGGGCAGTGAATACACTGCTGTGTCAAGCCCACGATCCTCTAAATTCACCCCTCATGCAAGAACTTTATGGAAAAGTCGGGCCAGGCCCGAAAATGTCGGGAGTGGTCTCTGAGGCCTATTTTCTTCCTTTTTTTCGAGCGGTTTTCGCCGCTTTTTTCTTCGCCTTGTCCCTGGATTTCTGCTGCGCGCTCACGGGCTTTTTGCGAACCAGACCACCGGGGCCGCCGGGAATATCTCCCGTCTCCTGCCCGGGAGGTGGCGCCCCCATCCCGCTCATGGACATGAGATCATTGACATTCATATTTTTCATCTGCTTGA
>JAHJLU010000827.1 GCA_018821745.1 Myxococcota bacterium
CTGGCCAACACCATCGCGGCAGCGTTTGCCTCCGACCATCAGATCCCCGTTATTTTCACCTCCCAGCCACCTCCCGATGAACCGCTGCCACCACAAACCAACCTGGCCGATGCCTACGCTATCCTGCGAAAGTTGAAAAAGGCCGAGAAGTCCACGAGTCCTGCGCCCCACACATCCCTGGGAGTGAGCGCCTACGTCCAGGCCAGCTCTCCGCTGAGGCGCTACGGGGATCTTCTCGCGCATTATCAGATCAAGGCCTTTCTGAAGAATGGCCCCCTGCCCTTTGGCCGCGATGAACTCGTGGAGATCATGGGACACCAGGACGCCGTCAGCGCGGAAGCCTCCCGCATGGAGAGAAACCGGACACGCTACTGGCAATTGGTCTATCTCTCGGAGCACGGTGACGAGATCTTCGACGCCCTGGTTCTTGCGGTGCTCGATAACCGCAATGGGGGCACGGTGCTCCTTCCTTCACTGGCCATGCGATGCAACGTGGCGTTTCAGACAAGACTTGCACCGGGAGATGTGATAAGAACACAGGTGATTTCAGTTAATCCCCGCAAAGATGAACTACACCTGAAGCATGTGGTTTAAGAATCGGATCTCCCAGTTTTTCGCCAGCACCCCCACCTGGGTCATTGCCCTGGTGTTCTTTCTTTTTTCTCTGACAATCCACCTCGCTGTCTCCTGGGAACGTTGCACCAAAGCCTCGGCCAACAACCACTTCGCCTATCAGGCTCAGGTATGGCTCAAGGGGCGGCTGGATCTGCCCAAGGCCCCTCCCCACGGTAATGACTGGGCGCTGGTGACCACCCTCTCCCTCAAGGATGGGCGAACCCTGAGGGGCTCGTTTTGGCACTCCCGGGGCAACACCGCCTTTCGCACCACCCACGGCACCTTTGTCACCGTGAGGTCCGATCAAATTCTTCGCCGGAAGCGGCAGTGGTATGTCTCCTTCCCTCCAATGCCCGCCATCCTCATGGTACCCTTTGTGGCGATCTGGGGAACACACTTCAACGACGTTATTTTCACCATCGTCTTTGCCTCGGCCAATGGAGTCCTGCTATGGCTCCTGCTGCTGGCTCTGGGGCGCAGAGGCTTCCACAAAAGAACGCGGGCAGAGGCACTCTCCCTCTCGCTCCTCTTTCTCTTCGGGAGCGTGCATTTTTTCTCCGCCGTTCGCGGCGAGGTGTGGTTCACCGCCCATATCCTGGGTGTCTTTTTTGCCCTCCTCTATTTACTCTCTCTGTTTGATCACCGGTTTTTCATGGCCGGTCTTGCTCTGGGCGCAGCTGCGCTCTGCCGCACCCCATTTGTTTTTGCGGCCTTGCTGGTACCCTTTGTGACCTATCGAAAAGAGAAGGTCCTCTTCTCTATGCGTACCCTCAAACCGCTTCTGCGATTCGGGATCCCCTTTGCGTTCTTGCTGATCCTGGCGATGATCCACAACTGGGCCCGGTTCGACAACCCCTTTGAGTTCGGCCACTACTATCTCAACATTCGATGGCGGGGACGGATGGAGCGCTACGGCCTCTTTTCCCTTGAATATCTGAGCAGAAACCTCTCGGTGGCGCTGACGCTCCTGCCCCGCTTGAAGACCACCGCTCCCTTCATCCAGATCTCTCCCCACGGTATGGCGCTGTGGCTCACAACCCCCATCTTCTTCGCGCTGATTCGGTTCAGGGGCAAACACCCCCTTGCCATCCCCATGGCGGTTGTCATACTCCCCATGGCTCTCATGGCGCTGCTCTATCAAAACAGCGGCTTCGTCCAATTCGGATACCGGTTCTCCATTGATTACAGCCCCCTGCTTATTTTACTGCTGGCCTTCAGCCACCTTCGATTCGGGCGCCTGTACTACGCCCTCCTGGGATACAGCGTGGCCATAAACCTGTTCGGGGCTATCACTTTTGCCAGACACCGGCAGTATTATCCCCCCGGTTCCTTTTTGTTTTTCATGTCGTAGAAGGGAAAATCGAGTCTAGTTCTCGTCGAAGTTGCGGAGAAGAAGGACGCGGACAGTGTTTTTGTCCCATTTAATGCGGCCCATGGAGTTCTTAATGTTTTCATTCATCATGATGTCAGCTATCTTGGCCAGGGAGAGACCAGTCTCACGGAGATCCTTGGCACGCTTCTGCGCTTCAATAGGCTTGCGGTAACGGGAAGTCTCATATCCCATCTGGTTGAGCACTGCTTTAATGGTTGCACTGTACCAGCGACCGCCACGTACATTGGGTGTTTTCCTGCGGATTAGCTCATCGGCTATGTCCTGGAGTGTGTACCCTTTTTTGTGCAGCTTTACGATAAAGTTTCTAACGTCGTTGGGGATTTCTCTTTTTCTACCGGGCATTTACTCATCTCCTGTTCGTTTGAAGCGTGTGACGTCGCTTCAATTTGGGTTAAAGTCTGTCTCCGATTGGGCATCGGAAACAAAAACCAATACTAATTTATAAAGACAATAGGGCCTATCGCCGCCCTTGTCAACTCCCTTTTGGTTAAAAAAGTTACTTTTTTTTCGGTTTTCTCGTTTCACTATCGTGAAACAATACACTTTAGCGCCCAACCCATTGGTCTTCACGAAGCAGACTCAACAAAAACCCTATATTTCCTTAGATTTATTGCAACTCAGAGTATTTTTTCAAGGAGATCTCTTCGTGTTTTTTACCGGTGCCTGAGCCACTGCGCCGTGTAATAAAGCTCCTCATAGCGGTCCGCGGAGATGGTCCAACTAAAGTCTTGCTCCATGGCACGCTTGCGCATCGCAAGAAAATGATCGGGTCTGTTATACCAGGTTCCCACAGCCCAGGAGACAACTCCCGTGAGCGAATCCGCATTGAGATCCCAGAATTTAAAGCCCGTCCCGCCCCCGGATTCGGGGTCGTAATTGCGCACCGTGTCATTGAGCCCCCCCGTTGCTCTCACAATAGGCAGCGTCCCGTATCGCATACTGTAAATCTGGTTCAGCCCGCAAGGCTCATACCGCGAAGGCATCAGGAAAAAGTCTGCCCCTGCTTCCACCAGGTGGGCCAGGCGATTGTTGAAGGTGATCGCGCCATGGAAGCGACCGGGATAGGTCTGGGTGAGGTTTCGGAAAAAATCTTCCGCCCACTGCTCTCCGGTGCCAACCAGCACGAACTGAAGCCCCAAATCCATAATCCGGTGGATAGACTCGGCGACCACATCCACACCCTTCTGCCACGCAAGCCTGGTGACCATGGCGACGAGAGGCACATCGCTCCTTACATCCAGGTGGAGCTCCCGCTGGAGCGCCTCCTTGCACAGCCCTTTGCCATCCATGGAGAGGGGGCTGAAGTGTGACGGGAGGTGGGGATCGGTGGCTGGATCCCACTCCCTTGTGTCGATGCCGTTAAGGACACCGTACAGATTCGCACCCCTCTCCCGGAGGATGCCGTCCATGCCCTCTCCCAGCTCGGGCGACTGCATCTCATGGGCATAACTGGGGGAGACCGTATTGATCAGGGTCGCGTGATAGAGCCCACCCTTGAGGATATTCAGGCTGTCATAAAACTCGAACCCCAGATGCTGAAAATAGTCCCAGGGCAAACCGGTATCCCTATATTTGTCGGATCCGAACCGGCCCTGATACCCCAGATTGTGAATGGTCAGCAGGGTCGCCGCATTGCCCAACCGGGTCGTGGCCTCCAGACTGTTGATATATGCTGGTATCAGAGCTGTCTGCCAATCATTACAGTGAATGACATCGGGATACCAGCCCAGATAATGGCACAGCTGCAGCGCCCCACGGGACAGAAGGGAGAACCGCAGAACATTGTCCCCGTATTCCCCTGCGGCATCACCATAGAGGCCACTGCGGCCATAGAGGGCGTCGTGCTCGAGCATGAACACCTCGACATCACTGTCGGGCAACCCGGTGACAGCGACCCCGCACCACAACTCCCCCACCCCCGTGGGCACTCCCAGGGGCGCCCCGGTCCGCTTGAAGCCAGTGCGATCAATGCTCCCGTACGCCGGCATGACTACACGGACATCATGCCCCCTCTCCTTCATAAAACGCGGCAGCGTCCCCGCCACATCCCAGCCCCCCCGACATGGCAAAAGGTCTCACTTCAGAACTGACAAATAATATTTTGAGTGGTTTCATGGGATGATTGTGCCAAAGATGCCCCTGTGGCGCAACTGTTCCCTACAGCGACCGATACTGTTCATGACGATTTGAAAGGTGGAAAATCATGTTGCGCTCTCTACTCCCCGCCCTTTTCCTTCCATGCTGCCCCGGATGCCTGAAAAACCACAGCGGCAACAGGATCTTCTGCACCCCCTGTGCTGCCAGGGTGGAACTCCTGCAGCCACCGTTCTGCCCTCGCTGCGGATACCCTTACTCCCATGGGCTGGATTGCCCCCACTGCACGCTTGAGCCTCCCCCCTGGCAGTGTGCTGTTTCCATTTTTCCCTACTCGGGCCCTGTCGCCAGCGCCATCAGGCTCGGGAAATACGGCAACCATCCCTGGATATTCAGCAGACTCGGTGAGCTCATGGCGCACATAGCCCGCGAGTTCTCACCCCGATATATCCTGCCCGTGCCAACCGCACGGAGCCGGTGGCTGAAACGTGGGTTTAACCCCGCCGCCATCCTTGCCCGGGAGATAGCCTGCCGGATGTACAACTCTCCCGTCAGCCTCCTTGGGAACCACGTCATCAGGACCGATGACCATAAACCCCAGGCGGCAAAATCGAAAAAGGAACGGAGCACCCTCCCTTCCGACACATTTGTCCTGCGGCGCACCCTCCCCGCCGGGGGCCCCATCCTGCTGGTCGATGATGTCATGACCACGGGGGCGACCCTGAAGGCGCTGTCCCTGTCCCTGGCAACGGATGTCCCCGTCTTCGCGCTGACTCTGGCACGAACCCTGTAACGGGACCAGCGTCAGGTTGCAGCGTCCCCGGGTGTTTTTCCACTCCCTACCAGCGCACCATGGAGCGCTTTCACTGCTGAAGAAGCATCCACTCCGCCGACGTAAAAGGTGAGGTGAGAGGGGCCCGCCTCGGTAACAAGCTCAGTAACGCCCGTGCTGCGCAGGACCTGCCGCGCTCGGGCGATCCACGGCACGGTCATGTCCAGACAGCGACCCACCATGGAGATGGTCACCACCGGAGAAAACTCTAGGCCCAGGTGGGAGATCTGCTCAAGATCCTGCTCCATATGAGGCTTCACTACCACCAGGCTCGCATCGGAACTCTCGGAACAGTAAAGAACAGGAATCTCCGCGATCCGCAACCCCTCCAGAGCATTGTCCAGGGGGCTCGAAAATTTTGCCAGACAGCACCCGAGATTTTGGGTCACCGAGAGCATGGTGTCATGGCCCGAGGGACGATCCCTGCGTATTACCGATTCCCCACCCCCTGCCGTGGCCCTGGCATAAAGAGCGACACCCTTTTCCTGGGCATACTTCACCGCGTGGGCGTTGAGCACTTTGGCGCCACGATAGGCAAGCTCCATCATCTCCTCATAGGAGAGCTCCTCGAGGCGAAAGGGATCCACTATCCTCGGATCTGCGGAATAAACGCCGTCCACGTCGGAATATATCTCACAGGCCCGGGCGTTGAGGGCAGCAGCCAGCGCTACCGCAGTGGTATCACTGCCTCCCCTCCCCAGGGTCGTGATCTCGCGCTTGTAGGAGACGCCCTGGAAGCCTGCCACGATCACTATCTTTCCGCTCTGCAGTTCGTCCTCCACTCGAAAGGGGCGCACCTCGATGATCCGCGCGTTGGCATGGTTGTCCGTGGTGATTATCCCGCACTGTGACCCTGTAAAAGAAATGGAGTCAAAACCCCGGTCCTTTATCGCCATGGCCAGCAGCGCCATGGAGACCCGCTCTCCCGCGGTGAGAAGCATGTCCAGCTCCCGTTTATGGGCGTTCTTCGAGATGGCCCGGGCCTGTGCCAGCAAGTGGTCGGTAGTTTTTCCGTTTGCGCTGACCACGACCACCAGCCGCTCCCCTTTGGCTCTTCGTGCCGTAACAAGATCCGCGACAGCCATGATTTTTTCATTATCGGCGAGGGAACTCCCTCCGAATTTCATTACAACCGTATTGTTTTCCATGGTGAATGCCCGTGCGTCGGTAGGCTATTTGAGATACATGATGAGAATGGCCGTCAACGCCAGAAAGGAGATAATGATGAATACAATAAGGATCAGGTCTTCGACGAACTTCTTTTTGTTCTGTCGCCGAATCTCGTCGACGTTGGGAAGCTCCCGCATGTTGACCTTGATAGTCTTGTCAAACTGGGACTTTTTTGCTCCCCTGGGGACCCGCTTCACCTGCTCTACCGCGGGAGGCGGGGGCGGATGGGGGAGTATGATGCCGTGATCTTCATCGGTGGTCATAGAGGGCTCGCGCGTAATATTTGGCTCATCGATCACCTGAACCGCAAAAACCTCTCCCGCCTGAAATTCGTCCGTCTGGGACATGGCGTCCATCTCCAGGGAGAGGGGCTTTCTTTTGGGGGGTGGGAGCGCAGGATTCAGCGTTTGCCGACGCGGGGGGGCAGCACCTTCCACACGTTCCTTCTGGATGATCACGGGCAGGATGTAGTCACAGCCCCCGCACCGCTTCCGTTGAAGGTCCTTGTGACTCAGCGAATTACCACAACCGGGACAGAGCAAGGCATACCTCTGAATTGTACGTCCGGAACTCACACACCAACAAAGAGTCTGTTTCCGAAGTTCCGATCAATTTTTGCATTAAAGATTTTCATCGCCGCTTTTTCAATGTCGTACTCGACACGGTGATACTGAAAAACCCTGGTCTCCGTGTCGAACACGGTGTAGGCGGCTCTGTTGTCATAGTCTCGGGGTTGTCCGACACTCCCCACACCAATGATATACTTCATCCCGTCCCGAATCTTGAACTCCTGAGCGACCACCTCATGGACATCATCTTTTTCCAGCGCGAAAGCCTTGCACAGATGGGAGTGGCCAATAAAATTAACCTGCGCGAGATCATCGTAATGGGGCAGAAGCTTAAACGCCTGCTCCATGGAAAAAACATAGTCAAAGGCGGTGGGACTCACCGGAGATCCATGACTGAGGTTGATCTTTAGCCCGTCGAACTCCAGTTTTTCCGTATAGGTGATGTGTTGCAACCACTTTGCATTTTGTTCCGTAAGCGCCTGATTGTGAAGGTCAAGGACGAACCGACAAGCTTCATAATAGTAGTTATAATCCATCCGACCGGCTACCGCCGCATCATGATTGCCGATGACAATGTGGGACACGAGGGGTCGCACCAGGTCACAGCACTCATTGGGACTGGCACCATACCCGACCACATCACCGAGACAAACGAACCGATCAATTTTTTCGGATTTATAGGCATCAAGCACAATGGAGAGTGCTTCGAGGTTGGCATGAATGTCACTGAAAATGGCGATGCGCATTAACCAGCTCACGTAACTCCGGTGGAGCGGAAAAACCCTTACAGGATAACCGAGGCTTATAAACCAACCCCGGATATCAATCAAGCGTTTATGGCAGATTTGACTGAAAAAGAGAGGCGTTAAAATCTGGTTCCAATGGAGACACCGCCACCCGTCGGCGTGAAAATCGGGAGGATGGTCACCTTGCCAGCGTCACCCTGCGCGTCGGCGTTACCGGAAACCGTTGGCTCATCGGCCAGATATCCTTTGTAGAGGAAGAAGCTGGAGACAACCGCAACGACAGCTCCCGCCGCCAGGAAAATGTTTGCGTTCATTGCAGAGGCTTTACCGTCGTCACACACAGACTTGAGATCTCCTGTGGCGCCGGAGCAGACATCACTCCCTCTATGAGCATCAATGTTGGGGTCGAGGAGTGCTTTCTTGTCGTCTTCGTATTTGCTGACCTGGAGCCCGAAATAAATTCCACCGGCCAGCATGGCGCCGGAGAGCACCGCGGTGGTCCAAAAGGTTGTTTTCCAGAACATGCTCCCGTTCTCAAAACTGATGAGGGGCTTGCCCGGCTTCTTCGGTTCGTCTTTGATGGGCGCATTGTTGCCATTGTCGAGGGGTTTGCTGTTGTCCTTGGGGATGATCACCGGGCCACCTTTTTTGGGGAAGATGACATCAACGGTCACACTCTCGCCTGCTTTGACGGTGATGGTCTTGGTGAACTCTCCGAGGTCCTTGTGGACCACTTTGATCTCGTGGCTGCCGGGGGTAATCTGGGGAATCTCGTTGGCACCGGGGACCGTCTTGAAGAGGAAGGTCCCGTCGACCATAACCGATGCACCGGGCTGGGGACTCTGGATCACCACCCGGGACTTCATACCTTTAAAATAGCCGGTCCACAGCTCGTAGATCTTCATCTCGTAAATTTTCTGAGCGGTTTTCACCGGGAAGACTTTGTAAACGTAGTTCATGGTCCCGTTGGCGAGGAAGCTCACGCTGACCTTTACCTGGTTCCCTTTTTTGGTGAATCGGCCGGTGATGAGCACGTCAGCTTTCAGATTGCGGGCAATTTTCACCAGGCATTCTTTGGGGGTATCCTTCTCGCCATCGCAGTACTCAAGCTTAACCTCTTCCACCTCCTTGGAGGGGAGAAGAGAAAGATTTTTGTCTCTTCCTGCATACTTGCGGAAGAGCTTTGTCGCCATCTTGGCTTTCTTCTCCAGCCCTGTCTCAGCTTCAAAACCGAGAATACTGATTTTTTTCTGGGCCGCGACTGGAAGTGAAATGGAAATTAAAACAAGTAATATCAGAGAAAAACGAAACATGGGTTGGCCTCCGTTGGATTAGCTACCCCTACTATACACACAAAAGGGTCAAATACAACCGAAACACAGGAGAAAATCCGCCGGTGAGTGGCGGAACAATCTGGCACGTCTGGACCTTTTTGGAGCGATCCCCCATGGTGGAGTTTTTACCAAAGTTTGGTACACTCTGATTCCATGGAGTTCAAGTACCCGCACACCACATTTCTGAACACACTGGCGCTGGCCTATGTCATCGGCTTTCTCCTTTTAGTGGTGATCCGCCCAGGGCAGGAAAAGACAACACCTGGCGCCCCGAAAAATCGTGACTCTGAAGCCGCAGCTGCAACCCCACGGACCGCCCGCCCCGAAAATGCCACCGATAAAGGGATCCATGCCGGCATCCTCAGTGATCACGAGGCTCTCTTCTACCGGCGAATCCAACCGGTCTCCAGAAAGAGTGCCCCATGAGCACCGTCCAGTGCGATCTCTGTCCAAAGGCCTGTCGCCTCTCGGAGGGGGAATCGGGAGACTGCAGGATCCGCTACAATATGGGCGGGAAACTGGTGGCCCTCACCTACGGCCGCCCCGCGGCCATACAGGTGGACCCTGTGGAGAAAAAACCCCTCTTCCATTTTCTGCCGGGATCCAAGGTTTTTTCCCTGGCCACCGCCGGCTGCAATCTCCACTGTAAAAACTGCCAGAACGCCGGTCTCTCCCAGGCCAATCCTCTGGAGCGAAAGGCATACAGCGCCTCACCCGAGACCATTGTGGCCAGCGCGACCAAGAAGGGATGCGCTGGCATCGCGCTAACCTATTCGGATCCGGTGGTGTTCTATGAGTACGCGCTGGATATCGCAAAGAGGGCCCGGGAGAAACGGTTAAAGGTCGTTTGGGTAACCGCCGGATACATCAACCCTGCGCCCCTTGCCCGTGCTCTGCCCCTCATAGATGCCGCCAATCTCGACATCAAATCCATGTCGGACAGCTTCTACCGCTCCATCTGCAACGCGACGCTGGCCCCTGTCCTCGCCACCGCCGAGGCCATGTTGCGTGCGGGCGTCTGGCTCGAAATCACCAACCTCGTGATCCCCTCTCTCAACGACACGGACAAGGACGTTAAAAACCTCGCGACCTTTATGGTCACCCATCTGTCCCGGGATGTCCCCCTCCATTTTTCCCGGTTTTTTCCCCACTACCAGTTGAGAAATATCCCCCCGACCCCGCCCGAGACCCTGATCCGTGCCCGTGAGATTGCGCAGGCGCAGGGAGTTCGGCACGTCTACATCGGGAACATGCGGCACCTCCCGGGCACCGAAAACACTCTCTGCCCCGCTTGTGGAATCACACTGATTGAACGCTACGGATACCATATTATCAGCAACAGGCTTCAACGGGGCGCATGCCCCGGCTGCCACCGGGCATTACCCGGAGTATGGAGCTAGGATACAGCCATGAAACGACCGTTCATTTTCCCTGCCATTATTATCCTCTCCCTGGTCTATTCCTGCAAAAATGGCCATAACACATCGAACAACACCCAGCCGGTGATCCCCAAAGCCACCGACTGGACCTATCAACTCGACGTCTCCACTCCGTCACTCACGCTCTGGACAACCCCGGCGACCCACCGGGTGGTCAGCACCGAGCGTGCCCCCCAGGAGACCGGCACGGGCGTCCGGATCTTCGCCGCAAAAAACGAGTATGAACCATTTCAGATTATCGCCGACCCCCACAGCTCCTTCTCCATCTCGGTGCAACCCTTTGAGGGCCTAGGCACCGGCGCTTCCCTGCAGTGCTCAAGGGCCGGCTTCGTGTCAGGGAGGGCAGACGCCCTCTCACCGCTCGACGATGCCCAGAGCATAACTGCCACGGGCGATGAACCAACGGTCATCTGGTGCACCGCGTATATCCCCGAAAATGCCGCCCCCGGTGAACACACCGCATCCCTCACCTTCAGCACCGGGGACCAAAGCGTTGTCGTCCCCGTGACCCTCTACGTCTTCGATTTTACGCTGCCTCCTGCTGCCTCCTTCGCCACCCAGCTCAATGTCTCCATCGCCTCCCTCATCCCCCCCGGAGGCTCCGAGGAAGCGGTGAAGGACCTCCTCTTCGCCCACCGCATGACGCCGAAATCCGTGACCTGGCCCTCGGGGTTTTCCTACAACATCACCTGGGAGAACACCCACTCCACCGATATCTGCGAGATCTTCTGGGATGAACCCGAGGAGAGTCCCCCATACAGCATCGGCTCCCTCTCCCGAAAATATATCCTGGGGGAAGGATGGAACGGTGTGGGATTCCCCACCGCCATGCTCTTTCAATTTGTGGATAACGCAACTCCCCGACCCGACAGCTTCTGTGGCATCTCCCGGGGGGATCATTACGGCACCGCTGCTTACAATGAAGAGTGGTCACAGTGGCTGGGGGCCCTGGAGAAATACCTTCAAGACGCGAACATGGACGCCAAAGGCTATTATTATGTCCAGAACGAACCCCAGAACGAAGTGGACCACCTCCTGGCCGCCCACCTGTGTCAACTCACCCGCGCCGCCGCTCCCGGCCTGAGGATTGCCATCTCCGAGGAACCAAAGCCGGAGATAGCCGAAGTCAACGGGTGTGGC
>JAHJLU010000828.1 GCA_018821745.1 Myxococcota bacterium
CTCAAGATCCTGGAGGGTCAACTCTGCCCGCGGGAGAGTGAGATGGGAGTCGTGGAGGGTATGCCCATGGCCGGGAAAATGCTTCCCGCAGCACGAGAGGCCTGATCGGGAGAAGCCCCGGATCCACGCACCCGCGTTGCGGATGACTGCCTCGGGAGTAGTTCCGAATGCTCTATCCCCGATGACCTTGTTGTCCGGGTTGGTCAGCACATCGAGGACCGGGGCAAAATCCACATTGAAGCCGAACCAGGAGAGCTCCTGGCCCATGCGTTCCCCCACCTCCTCGATCACAGCAGGAGCACAACGGGAGAGCTGCATGGCAGAGGGCCAGGGAAGAAAGGAGAGACGGCGGACCCGGCCCCCCTCCTGATCCACACCGATGGGCAAGGGTTCGGTGGAACACCCGCGCAGCTCGGTCGTCAGATCCCGGATCTCCTCGGGAGTCCCCAAATTTCTGGAAAAAAGAATGACGCCGCCAACTTTCCCCTGTGTGAGGAGACCTTTGACCTCATGGGGGACCGTTCGACCCGGGAGACCGATCCACAACAGGCGTCCTGGATCACCGGTCATACAGGGTTCTCCTCGGTGATGGAAAATGCCCAGCGTGCAGCACCATATATCCCTGCGTCGTCTCCCAGGGCTGATGCCACAATGGTCGCCTCACTGAGGCCGTTGACCAGGTCATCGTAGTGTTTGAGGGTGAGCTCGCGCAGGAGCGGGGAGTTCTCCCAGACCGTTCCCCCGAGGAGCAGTACGCCGGGGTCCACGAGGGTGACGGCGTTGGCCAGTACACTGCCAAGCATGAGGGCGGTGCGCTGGATAATGGAGAGGGAAAATGAGTCGTATGCCCGGGCCATGGCGTCGACGATCCCCGGGTGGGGAGATCCCTGCCGTGCCGTCAGGGCCGTGGAGGGCGTGACCGCAGCACCGAGCTCCTCCTCCATCCATGCGATGAAATTTTTTCCACCCAGGTATGCCTCGATACAGCCGCGTTTACCACAGCCGCAGGGGCGGGCGCTCTCGTCAAAGACCACCTTGGTGTGGCCAATCTCACCCGCTACCCCGTGGTGACCGGTGAGGAGACTCCCTCGGGAGATGAGCCCACCGCCAATCCCCGTGCCCATAAACACGGCCAGCAGAGAGTCTCCTTCGCGGTGATGGGCGTAGGTGTACTCTCCCCAGGTGATGGCGCTCAAATCATTGAGGAGATAGACGGGGAAGGGTAGACCCGCCGTGAGCACCTCCACCAGTGGGAAATCGGTCCAGTCCAGGTTGGGCGCACGGAGTACCGTCCTGGCGTCCTGTGAGAGCATTCCGGCAACACCGATGCCCATGGCGCTGATGGTGAAAGTTTCAAGGAGGTGAGTGATGACCGCCATAATCTGGTCACACACCTTGTGGGGAGCATGCTCCGAGAGGGCCATCCGATCGCTCTTCTCAAGAGAGAATTGTTTGCGATGGCTCTTGTACAAAGCCCAGCGGAGATTTGTTCCTCCCAGATCCAAACCGAGGTAGTAGGTGGGTTCTGAGTTCATATCAGTTCAGATCAAACTCCTTGCAGAAGATGAGGAAGTCCACGGAAGGGTTTCGGGCAGCAGCCTCAAGGTGATCGCCGTGGGGCCATAACAGCGAACAGTGATCACCGGGGAGATCAAAGTGGACACAGCGTTCACAGGACCAGGTGAAATTATACCGGTCGAATTCCTGTAAAAAGTGCTGATCCTTTTGAATTCTCATTGATTCTATTGTTCTCGCTTCAGGTTGAGGGTTGCCACGAAGAGTCCTATGGTTACGGCCATAATAATGAGGTTTCCATAAACTGCTACCATTTTTTCCTCCTTGTGGGATGATGAAGTTAAATGTCCCACATAAGACCACCTTACAATACAGTGTGCGCACTGTCAAGAAAAGGCCTCCTTCAGGTGATGTTTTCCAGAAATCTGAACTGGACAGCCTCCTTCAGGTGTTGAGACAGGATCTCCGGGGATTCATCCAGATCCGCTATGGTCCTGGCAACTTTCAGGATTTTATCCATCCCCCGGGCGGAGAGCCCGCGGGTCTCCATGATCTCCTCAAGGTATCGATCTCCCCGACCCGACAGGGCACAGTGGGTCTTCAGGAGACTCCCCTCCATCTCACTGTTTCTGCGGATTTCCACCTCCACAAATCGTTTTACCTGTATCTCCCGGGCCCGTGCAACCCTTTGGGCGACTGCCTGACTGGACTCTCCCGGTTGGTTGCCGGCGAGCTCCCGATATTTCAAGGCCCCCACAAAGACCTGGATATCAAAACGGTCTGTCAGGGGACCGGAGAGCCGGCCCCGGTATGCCCGTATGGTCTTGAGGGAGCATATGCACTCCCTGTTGTCGTCGCCGTGGTGCCCGCATGGACAGGGGTTCATGGCTCCCACCAACTGAAATGCAGTCGGGAACTGAATCGTCCCCCGGGCCCTCGTGATGGTGATTCGTTTATCCTCAAGGGGCTGACGCAGAGCCTCCAGGGTGGGCCTGTGAAACTCCAGCAGCTCATCGAGGAAGAGGACCCCGTTATGGGCCAGCGAGATCTCTCCTGGTCTTGGCAGGGAGCCACCTCCCACGAGACCGGCAATGGAGATGGTATGATGGGGGGCACGAAAAGGTCGGGCAGCCAAAAGGCGCTTCTCATGTAAAAGACCCGCTACTGAGTAGATCTTGGTAGTGTCCAGTTGCTCCGCCGTGGAGAGGGGGGGTAAAATCGAGGGCAACCTCTTGGCCAACATGGATTTCCCCGATCCCGGAGGACCCACCAGGAGCATATTGTGACCCCCCGCGGCCGCCACTTCCAGGGCCCTTTTTGCCCGGCCCTGCCCTTTTATCTCGGAAAGATCAGGGAGAAATGGCGGAAAAAAAGGAGGCGGTGCCTCCACATTCTCCCAGGGCAGATCACCAGAGAGCGCATGCACCACCTGCATCAGATTGTATCCCGCTCTTACGGTAATCCCCTCCACCAACGCCGCCTCTTCGCAGTTTTCCCTGGGGACCACCATGTAAGAAAATCCTTTTTGCCTGGCCATCTGGGCCATGGCCAGAACTCCCCGCACGGGGCGCAGCGCACCGTCAAGGGCCAGCTCCCCGGCAAAGATTCCCCCTTCAAAATGGCGGGCAGGGAGTTGGTCGTTCAGGGAGATTACCGCAAGGGCAATGGGGAGATCAAAGGCCGTGGTGTCCTTGCGCATCTCAGCCGGGGCAAGATTAACGGTGATCCGCTTTGATTTCAGTTTGAACCCACAATTATCCAGAGCGCTGCGAATGCGGATACGCCCCTCCATTACCGCACTGGAGGCCTGTCCCACCAGATGAAACCCGGGCATTCCCACCTGGGAGTCAACCTCTGTGACAACCATATGGGCGTCAACACCTTCAATGTCAGAGCTAAATATTCGTACCAGCATGTCCCTCCAACAGCGCAAAGACCGTGCCTAAGTATAAAAACCGGACAACCAATTGTAATTGCATACTTTAGTTAATAATATTCCCTTAAGGGACTGTCCCGGTCTGTCCGCCGGTGGACACCCCTGTCCACGGCTCCACACCTTTTCCAAAGGGAGATCTTTTGCTTAATTTTTTTTTTCAATCGTGGTACCAGTCCTTATACATGGAGCGCTGCCTGAACAAACGCCGCTCCCGTGGGAGGACACATGAACAAAGTCATTATCACCGCCGCCATCTCGGGAGCCGAAACCACAAGGGATCAGCAGCCCAACCTTCCCTACACTCCGGACGAAATGGCCATCGCCGCCAAAGAGGCTCGTGAAGCGGGAGTCTCCGTTATTCACCTCCACGCACGCAACGACGACGGGACCCCTTCTGCCGACCCGGGACGTTTTCGTGAATGTCTCGCCGCCATCCGGGGAGCCACAGACGTCGTGGTGGAGTTCACCACGGGCGGGGCCATCGGCATGAGCGATGACGAACGCCTGGCGCCCCTGGCCGTGAAGCCCGAGATGGCCTCACTGGATTGTGGAAGTGTGAATTTTGCCGACGAAATTCTTCCCAACTCCCTGCCCTCCATGCGGCGCTTCGCCACCGTGATGAGAGAGCTGGGTGTCAAGCCAACCTTTGAGTGTTTTGATGTAGGGCATGTTTACAACGCCAATATACTGATAAAAGAAGGGCTCGTGAAACCCCCCTTCCATTTCACCTTCGTGCTGGGAGTCCCGGGGGGCATGCCCGCCACCATGGAAGCCCTCATGATGATGAAGGCGGCGCTTCCCGACGCGGATCTGGAATGGACCGGGATTGGTGTGGGAGGCCGCGGCAGTGTTCTCATTCCCCCTGTCAGTGCCCTCATGGGCGGTCACGCCCGCATCGGCTTTGAAGACAACATCTATTATACCAGGGGTGTTGTAGCACAAAGCAACGCCCAGCTCGCCCGGCGCATAGCCGACATGGTCCGCGCGTACGGTGGCCAAATTGCCACTCCAGACGATGTCCGGGAGCGATTTGGTCTCAAGAAAAACTAGACTTTCCCTAAGAGGTATCCCATGAAGATCTGTATCACGGGCGGGGCCGGATTCCTTGGCCTCCACCTGACCAAACATCTCCACTCCCTGGGCCACTCCCTGACCCTCCTGGATATCGACGACTACGTCACCTCGGAGTATCCCCCCGACAACGTGACCTTCATCGGCGGTGACGTGCGCAACATGGCAGACATGGAGCGCGCCCTTGATGGAGCCGACGCTGTCATCCACGCGGCAGCGGCGCTGCCACTGTGGAGCAAGGAAGAGATATACTCCACCAACATTTTTGGCACAAAGACCGTCCTCGAGGCCGCCATGGCTGCACAAATCAGCCGCGTAGCCTATGTCTCATCCACAGCGGTGTACGGTGTTCCCCAGGTCCATCCCCTCATGGAATATTTCCCCATGGTGGGCGTGGGACCCTACGGTGAGTCCAAAATTCTTGCGGAGAAGGTGTGCGGTGATTTCCGGGAGAAGGGTATGGTGGTGGGAGTTATCCGGCCCAAGACCTTCATCGGTCCATACCGGCTGGGGGTCTTTCAGATCCTCTTCGAGTGGATCAACGAGGGACACCGCATCCCCCTCATCGGATCGGGACACAACCGGTATCAACTCCTGGACGTACAGGATCTCTGCGTGGCCTTTGAGAAGATGATCACCTCAAAGGACGAGGCGGCAGCGGCGAACACCTACAACATCGGTGCAGCTTCCTTTGGCACCGTGCGTGAAGATGTCTCTGCCCTGTGCGAACACGCGGGCAGCGGCTCCAAAATTCTGCCTGTCCCCGCGGGGCTCGTGATCCCTACCCTGAAGCTCTTCGAAAAACTGCACCTCTCCCCCCTGTATGAGTGGATCTACGGCACCGCCCACCGTGACAGCTTCGTCAGCGTGGAGAAAGCCTCCCGGTTGTTGGGTTTCAGCCCAGTCCAGTCAAACGCCCAGGCGCTCATCCGGTCCTATGACTGGTACATGGAGAACAAGGACACCATGGCCTCTGGGACGGGTATCACCCATCGGGTTCCATGGGATCAGGGAATCCTGAAACTCTTCAAGAAGGTGCTCTGAGAGACCTGGTTGATATGCAATAAAATCCACAGGGGAATTTTCTTTGTTTTTCCCCGCGATCTGTCCTATTTTCACTGCATGCGTACCCATAAACTCACCTCCTTCGCATTGTTTGCCGCCCTTTGCTTTCTCGCTTCCTCCTGCACCATCCTCACCGTGGGAAACATGGTGAAGAACGGGTTCGGTAAAGCGGTCATGAAGGGCAAACCACAAAAAGCCGCCGACTACGCCACGCCGGGCTTTGCCGCCATTCTGAAATCTTTTTCCAAAAAAGAATTCAAGATGTTCATGGGACTTGGAGTCAGCGTGGGAAACAAAAAAGGGGCAAAGGGAGCAAAGGGTCCGAAAGTAAAATACCACTCCTTCTCCTCCTCGGGAAACAAGGCACTGCTGGTCATGAAGCAGGGCACCACCAGGCTCAAATTTTATTGCAGAAAGGTGAAGGGTGAGTGGAAGGTGGATGACATGGTCATCACCGGGGGGACCCTTCGGCTCTCCCTGCGCGATATCATGGGAATATTCAAGGCATCCGTCAATATATTCAATGGTCTTCAGAACGGAGTCGCCCCGGGACAGCACCTGGACGGCGATCTGGCCACGGTTTTGGCCAAGGTGGCCCCAGCCCTCGCTCCCATGGCAAAACTCATGGGAAGAGAATGGAGAAACACAAAGAAAACAAAGAGTTCCAAATCTCCGGGGGAAAAAACCCTGGACCGTTTCACCATCAAAACCAATGCCACGGGCGGCATGGTACAGATCGTGGTGAAAGGGGTCACCCTCAGGGCAGATCTCACCCGACGCAAAGATCTGTGGCGCTTTTCCTCCGTCCGGATTGATATTCCCCGGCGGGAGCCATTTTACCTCTCCACCATCCTCCGGGTCGCCTTCCCCTGGCTCTCCCTGTTTAATCAGCGCAATCAGATCACAAGCGCAAAGGTCATGGAGGAGCGAGTGCTCTCCCTTATGTCCCCAGGCCTGGCGACCCAGCTCAAACCCTTTGTCCAGTTCGGGGTGGCCTGGCTCCTGGCGCAGCCCAAAATGACCAGGGGCGAAACAACCCGGGAAGCATATATGTTGCCCACGGAGTTGTTCGAGCGCCTCTCCTGGAAGATCGGCCAGGAGGATCTGCGGCTCTCCTATGACAGTCCCAAAATCAAGGCACAGCTCCTCCTGGACAGGGAGGGACTCGTGCAGGACATGGAGGTCCTGTGGGGCAACCTCCGAATCACTCCCGTTGATCTGGCGGGGTTCATTCCCATGGTCCACTTCGCGCGCAAAGGATTCTCCAGCCTCAGCACGCCCAAAGAGAGGGCTGCCTATGTAAAAGAGGCACTGGGTTTTCTCGCCAGGCCCCTGCGAACAGGTGTCGAGAATAACATTCCCGATCGGATCACCCTGCCCCTGAAGACCATCTTTGCCGCCGCCACCGGCCGTTTTGACCGAAAAGAGTCCGGGAGGGATCTGCGCAAACAATCAGCCCTTGCCCATTTCACCATTAAAAAAACAGCCGGTGGCGATTTACAA
This sequence comes from Myxococcota bacterium, assembly GCA_018821745.1. Taxonomy (GTDB): domain Bacteria; phylum Myxococcota_A; class Polyangia; order HGW-17; family HGW-17; genus SZUA-580. The sequence goes on from JAHJLU010000828.1 coordinate 7,091, forward strand.
ATGGGGTTACCCGTTGGTACCAATCATAAAATAATCGCCACATTTACCCATGAAGAGAAGCAGTGGAAGATTGCCAGCGTCCGGCTCAACAACATGGAGCTTACCTCCTATGTGGTGCTCCTTCCCTCTTTCATCCGGTTCATTGAGGGATCGGTACAACTTGACGCCACCCTGCTGGCATCATCCCTGGGAGATAAACTGGGGACGAACATGGAGAAGGGGCTGGCACTCATGATGAAGCTCCATGGAAAACGGCTCCGAAAGCTGGGCCTGGAGGTCACCCTCCTCACCATGGCCCGGCTCATGGAGAACCGCGCCCTGAAAAACTCCGGGGACAAATCTGCCTCCGAAACGTTCCAGTTGCCAAAAATGGTGAAGAACGCCCAGGGTCTGTCGGTCATCGGGGAACACTACCAACTGGAGTTTGCCCTGAAAAAAGACGGATCCTATGGTTTTGATTACCCTCCCTGCGTTGACCCACCCCACAAAAAAGGCAAAAGACGATCAAAGAAGCACAGCCTTTGTTTTGAGGGGTATGCCCGCCAGGAACCCTTCCAGCTCCTGGAGTTGATACCCTTCGGGGTTGGCTATTTCATGGGCCTGGAGGGCTACGACTACAAATCCCTGCGGGCCTTTTCCGCACCGGAATTCTACAAGGGCTTCTGGAGAAAACTCCCCCCTGGGAAGCTCTCTAAACTGTTGAAAAAATACAAGGTCTCCATCAGTCTCCCCACGGCGGCAGAGCTGGTGGACATGATCATGCTCCCCCTGGGCCATAAGAAGATGGCCAGTCAGAAAAAATCCATGGGACACAAAAGCGGGGTCTCCCTGCGGGGACGGGGTTTCATCTTCAAGCGTGACCGGCGGTATCCCTTCGCGGAGCTGTGGCTCAGCGCCAAAGGCAAGGAGATCGACGTCTCATTTGCCTGGGACAAGACGCGGCTCCTTTGGGTCATTTATGATATCAAGGTGAAGATGGGTTTTTTGGGCAAAGTGAGCGTGAAGAAGCTGGTAAACGCCCTGTAACTCCACATTGTTTCAATACTACAGCAATAAAAAATCAGAGCGAGAGGGAAGCCTTGATGGTCTTTTCGAAATTGGCTATCCCCATATGACCCGCGGACGCTTCATCACAGCGGAGCTGGTCAAGGGTGATGGAGGGTTTCCTGGGAGTGGCTCCGGTGGTGAAACTTTGGAGCATATACCCTAAAGTCAAGGGTCCGTTGAAGGGGAACCCTTTTTTGGGACCAAAGACCATGGCGTAGATGACACGGCGGTTGTGGGTGGAGGCCATGGCAAACCCCTCCATGGGGACCCCGCCGGGGCTGAAGGTGAAGGCGATGGCCCGGCACTTTGAGGATCCCCTGATGTCGAATGTACTCTTGAGGGTGAAATCCCGGGCAAACCTTTTGAGATAGCCGGAGATGACGGAAATGGCCGTGGCAGATTTTATCCGCCTGGGGTATTTGATGGTCAGGATGTGCATCTGGGCGTCGCTGCGGTTTTTCTTGTCCTTGTAAAAACTGATTATCTGGGGGAGGGCTTTGATGCTCCAGCCCTTGGGATAAAGCAGGGAGTAGTTACCGGTGCTGCTGTGATAGGCAGCCATGGCCAGCTGCTCAGGGGTCTCGGAGATGGAAGTCGTTGTTACTGGAGCGCCTGGGAGCGTTGAATCGTTCACATCTTCGGGCTGCTGTTTTTCCGAGATGACCCCGCCGCTGCCGGCCGGGGGCGGGGGGGGCGCATCGAGGAGCGGTGGATTATTGGTTTTTTGGGACCCGGAGGTGGAATCTCCGTGATTGGCATACCGGGAGGTGTCCTGATAGAAACACCCGGGTAAAACCACGGAAAAAACAAGGAAAAGATTGAGCATTCGAGAATGTATCATGGCGGTGAGTGCGTTCATCCTTCTTCGTAATCACCCGGGCAGGAAAATGCCGGGAGGGTATTTTTTACTCTTTGGGAACCCGCGATTACGGCGGAATTTTTGAAATATTCAAAAAAACCGACAGCGCTCGGGCCCACTCATGCCGATTTTTGAACCCTGCAGTAATGGGAATACTGGAGTTCATTGAAAAAACCGGAGGATACGGGCAATATGATTTTTCAAAAAGAGTTACCAGTGGGGTATAGGTATTTGCTCTTGAAAAATCAATGGAAGAAAGTGTTTTTTTGTCCTCCCCAGATGTGCTATCAAGCTGAGGACGCGGGGAATAACTGCCCCCCAAAGAGGTTCCCATGGAGAAAAAAACTGCCATCGTTCTGCTCAGCGGCGGTCTGGATTCCACCACCGCCCTGGCCATTGCC
>JAHJLU010000829.1 GCA_018821745.1 Myxococcota bacterium
CCCTGAGACCTGCGGCCGCATCTGCCCCGAGACCTGCGCCAACTCCTGCGCCCTGGGGCACCGGGGCGACGCCATCGCCATCTCCTGGCTCAAGCGCTACATAGCCGACCGCATCCCCTTTGACTCCTACAAACAGATCCTGAAGGCCGACGGCGCCACGGTGACCGGCAAGAAGGTCGCCATCGTGGGAGCGGGCCCCGCGGGTCTCGCCATCGCCTACTACCTGCGGGTGGCGGGGGTGGAGTCCACCATCTTCGAGATGATGCCGGCAGGGGGCGGCATGATGCGCTACGGCATCCCCGAGTACCGCATGCCCAAGACCCTCCTGGACCAGGAGGTGGGCTTCGTGGAGAACCTCGACGGTGTGACCGTGAAGTACAACACCACCATCGGCAAAGATATCACCATGGCGCAGCTCAAGAAGGAGTACGACGCCGTGGTGGTGACCGTGGGCTCCTGGAAGGCCACGGGCCTCGGGGTGAAGGGCGACGAGCTGGCCCGGGGCGGCATCGTGTTCCTGGAGCAGATCGCCCTGGCGGGGTGGAAGGGTGCAGACCCGGGCCGCACCGTGGTGGTGGGTGGCGGCAACACGGCCATGGACTGTGTGCGCACCTCCGTGCGCCTGGGATCCACCGACGTGACCTGCCTCTACCGCAGAACCCGCAACGAGATGCCCGCCCAGGACATCGAGATCACCGAGGCCATGGAGGAGGGCGTGAACTTCCGCTTCCTGAGCGCCCCCGTGGGCCTTGAGAAGAAAGACGGCAGGATCCTGCTGACCCTCATCGACATGGAGCTCGGAGAGCCCGACAAGTCCGGCCGCAGAAGGCCCCAGCCCATTGAGGGGAGCGAGAGCACCATGGAAGTGGACACGGTCATCGCCGCCATCGGTCAGTCCACGGTCGCCCCCGACGGGGTGTCGGTCAACAAGTGGGGCAACCTCACCTACGACCCCGAGACCAACCTGGTCGAAGACAACGTCTTCACCGCCGGTGACTGCGCCACGGGTCCCGCCACCGTAATCGAAGCCGTAGGCCACGCCAAACGCACCGCCGAATCCATCACCCAGTTCCTGGCCAAGTAGCCCCCGAGGGAGTGACCACCCTCCAGTGCAGTACTTCCGAGTCCACGGCCACCTTCCTGTGTAAACAGGCATCTTCTGATCCCCCTGCACCATCGCGACCTCCCAGAGTTGGAGCCAGGAGCCACACAGAGTCAAGGGTGATGAGGTTTTGGGATCATCAATAAAGAACGAATAGCAGGTGAACTGTATCCACCCTCTGGATAAGACCATCATAAAGTCAATAATTCTATGTCAGGTTCATCCGCGAGTGCACCAGATTTGAGAATGCATCAGGTGACCACAGACATGAGTTGAAATCACGTGGGCAGGACATATTCTGACCATCACCCCCCTATAATAATAAGAGAGATGCGATTTTCCTGATCTCCCCAACTTTTTCGTCTGAGGAGTTACGATTATGTGTTCAGATGACATTACCATTGTAGTAGATGGCGTGACTGTTACGGGGGAAATATACGGCCGGAAAATACATGCGGTGGGCGTGGAGATCCTGTCACCCTATTGTAACCTTTGTAACTACAGCTCATTCCCTCTCCTTGGGGGACGCCCGGGGTTTGACCGTCGTGGTCCCGACGGTAATGTGAAAGCGGCGGAGCTCTTGGAGCAGCTCTATCACTTCGGGAGATTTCTTGATGCCTCCCTCCCTGAGATTCGCCGGCGATATGCAGAGTTTGATGCACAGGAGGCCCGGGACACAGCTGCGCTGCTCGAGCCCTGGTATGTGCAAAGACGAGCCCTGAAGCGTCGCCTGAAGAGCGGTGAGATTTCATCAAAAGAACACATGGTTTTGTTAAAACCCCTTCAAAAACAGATCGCTGCGCTGCGCTCGAGCATTGCTGATCCCCGAAACACGTTTCGGGGGTTCGTCGATCGAACCTATGGATTATGCGCTGCGCTGAGACTCCCTCGCATCATTCGTGGGGAGGTTACCTACAACGTGAACAACTGCACCGCGCCAACAACCCGTAACAAGGATGAGTAAGGGATTAAAAAGTCAGTGGTCGAATTTTTCAGGCATGCACAAGATAGAATATATTGGTTAACCCGGACCGCCAATATTCGCGGCAAGAAGAGAGAGGCACCACCGTATACAGCAACGGTTGAGGAGGAGATATGACACCCAAGGGTAGAACGACCCACCAAATACGCAAGAATATTGAGTTTGCTGGCAACTATTTTGCGAACCGTGCCTGCAAACATCATTGAGTAGATATGTGCCCATGAGAGTTTGGTGATGCTGCATACAGACAAATGCTTTTCTTGGCTTGCCCCTGAGCTTGATGTGTTGCAGCTCGAAGTCCCTGATGAAGGTGAACCTTTTTGTTACATGCCCTCGGGGGTGGTGCCGTAGATGGTCTTCATGTCCGGGCGTTCCGTGAAATAGTAGTGGACCCAAATATAGAGGTGGTTAAAGAGGGCCACGGTAAGCGCCGCCTCGGAGCGCCCAAAAAAAGCAGGAAGATACAAAAAGAGCAGCCCTACCGTGTACATCCCGTTGCTTGTGTATTTAAAGAGGCCCCCCTTGACGAAGGGGACGTTATACTCCTTGTCGAAATGGTCAATTCCGTAAGCACGACTCAGCGTAAAGTAGCGCTTAACCGAGTAGATCATGTACCCAACTGGAGGAATAATAATGACGCCCGCGGCTAAGGAGAGCCAGGGAGGCCATCCCAGGGTATTACGGGTCGCCAGTGCCAGGAGCGAGAGCACCAACAATCGTCCCAGAAAAAGCAGCGTAAATCCCACGGAGTAGAGCACAAAAGCGACCCGCATTCCCATGAGTCTGCTGAAAAATCCCGAAAACAGCTCAATTCGCCACACGAACCACACATAGTACTGATGAATAATGGGGACCGCCACAGCGGCCCAGAACCACCACCGTGCGCTCAACCCGCAGCAGCTTCCCTCAAGGTGGGGGGCGATGTTCCTCCCATAAAGGGCGAGGATCCCAAGGGCGATGAGTGTCACCATAAAATAGTAGAGCTGGTATTTGAAGATGCTTTTGAGCATAGGTGTTTCCCACGGGGCCACCCTGCTTCACGAATGGGGTGGAGCTCTATTTAGCCTGAACTCCCTTTCCATGGCAAGCCTTTACCAAATACCTGCAATCTCTATCTAATTATCGAAACAGCTAACGAATCGTTTGATGAGTTATATTGCACGGCTCATCCGGGTTTTACGCCTGGTGAGTACGTGGTGTTGTCTGTGAGTGATAACGGCTGTGGCATGGACACAGAAACCCAGGCCAACGTTTTTGAACCGTTTTTTACGACAAAAGAAGTGGATAAAGGGACCGGTCTTGGGCTCTCAACGGTTTATGGCATAGTGAAGCAGAATAACGGGTTTATTACCGTTTATAGCGAGCTCGGCCAGGGGACAACCTACAAAATCTATCTTCCCCGGCATATCGGCAAGGGGGAGACAAGGCTGGAGAGTGGGCTGTCGGGTCAAGATGAGCGTGGCCACGAAACCATCCTGCTTGTGGAAGATGAACCGGCGATTTTAAACATGACGGCTATCATGCTTCACCCGAATCTCAATCGTTTTTTTTATGTCGGGCTGCACAGCGAACCTCATAGCCCGCCACGGCGTACTGGATGCTGGGGTCCATTTTATCCAAAAGCCTTTTTCAAAAAAAGACCTCGCTGATAAGGTGAGAGCGGCATTGGGGAATGATTACCGTTAACTCCATCAATCCAGAAAAATGATCAACTACGGTTGGCTGCTCCATCTCATGAGGGTGTCGGCAATGACCTCGAGGTAGCCCGCTTCCCGCACAACTTCCTGGTAGTTGGGGACAACGCCGACCCAGTGGCGCAGTCTCGGGTTGGGCGCGTCGGTGAGATACATGGTCGGCAGCCCCAGGAGGGCGGGGCCGTCCATGCCGGCGGAGGTGACGCCGAGTTGACCAACAAGACCGTGGTTACACCGCAGTTCTTCAAAAAGCTGGAGCTGTGCGCGGCGCATGTCCTCCCCCTGAAAGAGCGGCTCCTTCCACGCCAGGGTCATGTTGAAGGTTCCCAGAGTTGGGGAACCCCCAGGAAGTGCGTCGCCGAAGAAAACCGGGACGAGTCCCGCCCTGAGCAGGAGAGAAGAGAGTTCGACAAGCTCTGCGTGCTCCGTGTTTCGCTCAGGATTGTGTTTGGTGTGGCGAACCCACACAAGGACTTTCTTGCCGGGCACAGCTGCGAGGGTGCGCCTGGTCCACTCGACAACCGCCGGAGGGCGCGGAGCCTCTCCGAGGAACGCGGTCCGCAGCGTGCGCTGAGCCGCGATGGGATCGGCGCGAAAGGCGCCTGCGACGATGGCAGTGAGTTGCTTGTTCGTACGGGGACGGGGGCGATAGGGAGTGAGGCGGGTGCCGAGCCCCGCGTCGCGCAGAAATCTCTCTGCCTGAGCGCACTGCGCCTTGTCTGGCTCGAGCTGGATGGCCACTCCCGCGAGCAGGGCCGAGGCAGCTACATGCCACCCTTCGCCGAACGAGAAGCCCGGATCGGTATGAAATGTGTAGGCATGGTTTCGTTCGTTGACGATCTGGCGAGCATTGCGTGCGGCAACCTCCGCCGTCTCTGCGGCCTTCGCTGCCGCAGGGTGATCGAGCTTTTTTGCAAAGCGCCTTGCCTCAGCGGCAGACTCTTCTGCGTTCTTCACAATCTCCTCGATTCGCTGCCAACCGTCCTCGCAGTCCTCCATGGTTGGGGCCCGCTGGGATCCGCGCGACAGCTGGCCGGCGCCGTAGCGCGCGTCTTGTGCTCGCGCAGCATGCGCTCTGACCAGGGTCCATTGAGCGCCTGCCACGAGGGCGGGATTGTCTGATGCGTCAAGGACTTGATATGCCAGGTCGCTCGCCTCCTCCAACTGTCTCCGATAGCGTTCACGCACCCCGGGCAGATGCAAGGTCTGCTCAGACCCGATGGCGGCAGCGAGGATGGCTGCGGCCGACCGTTCTAGTGTGCGGTTGTCGGGCAGGTTTTTTTGGCTTGAGGTCATGTTCCGCTTTCAGATTGTTCCCGGGACTTGGGCGCCTGGGTGCATCTCATTACACCTAGAGCAGCTGCCGCGACCAGGTCTCCGGTGTGTGCTGGTTATGGATCTCGAGCTCGAGGTGGTATTCGAAGGGCCGAACGCCTCGGGACGTAATCCAATCGATCATGGTGGCCAATCCGTCTTCAAGCTCAACCCTGGCCTCGTAGCCAAGAATGGCTCTTGCCTTCGCTGCAGAACAGGTGGCGAGGTACACTTCCCTGGGCCGCTCGGCGAGTCTGACTGGCTGCAGGTCAAAGTCAAGGAGCCGGGCGATGGTCTCGGCCAGCTCGTTGATGGTGACGAAGCGATCGTCGGGTCCCACGTTGATGACTTCAGAGGTGCAGGAGTCATCCGTCGCCATTTTGCAGAGCGGCTCAACGACGTCCGAGACAAAACTGAAGCAGCGCCTCTGGTCGCCGTCCCCATAGATATATGGTTGACGACCCTGCAGCATGAGGTTGATGAAGATGCTCGCCACGTTGCGGTATGGGTCGTCATAGCGTTGGCGAGGTCCGATGATGTTGTGGGGGACCGCCACCACCCACTCCATTCCGTGGGTCTCAGCGATGTTCTGCAGGAGAAGCTCACTGCTCCATTTGCCAATACCGTATGGATCCTGGGGGCGGGGAACCATCTCTTCGGTAAAGGGGACATCATTGGTCCCATAGCGAGCCATGGAAGAGCACAAGACGAATCGCCTGACCCGGCTTGCGACCGCGGCGGAAATAATCCCCGTGGCTGCGGTGACGATGTTCTGTGTGACGAGGTGGGGGCTGAAGACCGAGAGCCCTTCGTAGGCGGTCGCGGCGCAGTGGTAGACAATGTCGACGCCCGCCATCAACGGAAGCAGTCGCGATAAGTCATTGCAGTCGACTTGATGAAATTCGACGCCACTGGGGACATTGTCAATGTAGCCACCAATCATGTTGTCGCAGCCGACCACCGCGTAGCCGTCCTCGAGAAACCTGTCTGCGAGGTGACTCCCGAGGAACCCTGCGATACCAGATATGAAGACTCTCTTTTGCGCCATGGGGAAACTCTCACAAATTTCGGTAGAGCAACGAACTTTAACCCGAATCACAGTCGAATGCTCAGAAGAAGATATAGCGGGTTCGATGTCCATTCGTCAAGTTCTACCCTACGGATTGCAATCGAAGGAGGGAGGAGAGTTGCCGACTGGTCGTCGGGAGTTGTCCCGGGTGAAGCGGACATTCAGCGCGCCACTTCCGTTTTTGAAGGGGACCCGAAAGTCTAGGTGAGGCCACCCGGGAGCCGGAGCGGGGAAGTGATAGCGGTACGTGTGCAGACCGTGGGTGCTGACCTGGTGTGTTGGAAAGTCGTACATGAGCACCGAAGTCTGGCCGACCGGTCCATGGCCGGGGACGGTGAGCGTGCTGCCACTCGTTTTTAGTTCTGCGTGAGCGCCGGAATGATTTAACTCAACGAAGGCGCCCGGCGCTTTTGCAACTCCGACCAACGATCGGTAACTGGTCGCGTCTGAATATGCCCAACGACCGTCTGCGGTGCGCCCATCGGTGAGCCAGAGGTTCGTTCGCCAACCCGTTACTTTGGCCGAAGAACCCTCGGCCTCTATTTTTGGTACGGCCCAGCATCCGAGGACTTTGCCCTCGGTCTGTACCTCGCTCGGCTTTTTGCTCTTTGTCCGGCCTCCCGCGCTGCATCCAGCATAGAGCAAAACGAGAAGCAACTGCATCGCCAGCATTCTCTCCATTTTGAGAAATCGTGGGAGTGTTACTGCGCATTTCTGACGTTTACCGAGTGCACTCTGAGCATTTAACTGAGCGTTGTGGTTCTCCGTGGTCTCCATTTGGGCTCCTTTTCTGATTGATTAATAGTACATTTTATATTCGGTAGCCACTTTATTTGGGTACACAGGGGTTCCGCGTGAACCTCTCCTTTTCGGGTTGTTGTGGAACAGGGGCAATGCGCATTTTACACAGGCCACTACCCCACTGGCGCTCTTAGGACAACACTGAAAATATGGACCATGAGCAGCAGGGCGCTTCAGGATGGACTGAACTGCCGATTTATTGGGTGGATGCTTACTTGTGTTTTAAATTTTTAAACTGAACACGGCGGTTAACTGCTTCGCAGGTTTTTCGTAGCGATAACTCTTTTATATCATAGCAATCTTTCACCGGTTTGCTGATGCCGTAACCTTTGGCGGTCAGCCTCGACGGAGCGATGCCTCTGCTGATGAGGTACCTGCGAACAGCCTTGGCACGTCTGTCAGATAATCTGATGTTTGCGGCTTCTCCTCCATAGGTGCCTGCGTGCCCCTGGATTTCCACAAGAAGGATATGGGGGTTCGCCTTCAATGTGAGGGCCACCTGGTTGAGAACGGAGAAACTGCGCCGCTGGATTCTGGCGCGGTTGAATTCGAAGAAGATTTTTTCGGTAACCTCGATTTTCTTGTGAACGACCGTCACTTTTGGTTTGCCGGCATCAGGACAGCCGTCATCATCCTCGAAGCCGTTTATGGTCTCCTTGGTTTTGATAAAGTTGTCTTCAACGTCTATGTCTTTCCCGGGGCACTTGTCTTTGGCGTCGGGAATTCCATCCTTGTCATTGTCGGGATCGGGGCAGCCGTCACCATCCTCAAAGCCGTCCATATCCTCTTTGGTCTTCGCGAAGTTGTCGGCCTTGTCTGCATCGGTTCCGGGGCACTTGTCTCTGGCGTCGGGAATTCCATCCTTGTCATTGTCGGGATCGGGGCAGCCGTCACCATCCTCAAAGCCGTCCATGTCTTCTTTGGTCTTCGCGAAGTTGTCGGCCTTGTCTGCATCGGTTCCTGGGCACTTGTCATCCTTATCCTTTACCCCGTCGCCGTCATTGTCGGGGTCAGGGCAGCCATCGGTGTCCTCAAAGTTGTCGAAGTCTTCGGGATCATCAGGGCATTTATCGAGCCTGTTGATGATGCCGTCACCATCGCGGTCATTGTTGAAGCCCCATCTGTACCCAATGCCTGCGCGCAGAGTCAGATTCATGGCAAAACGCTCATCCCAGCCATCGGTGATCTGCCCCATAACCTCCACTCGACCGAACCAGTTTTTATACACGGGGAAGAAAACGCCTCCTCCCATTCCCGCCTGGCGGTCATAGTCAGTCCCCGCGCCCTCCAGAGAGAGGGCAATGGTGCCGCCCTCCAGTTTAAAAAAGGGCGTGAACTTCCACACCTTTATGGGGACCCGATAGAGCAATCCCACGGTCCAGGCATAGGTCGTTGCGGAGCGACCGCTCTCGTCCATGGAAGTGGGGAGATACTCGAGCATGGCTTCAAGGGTAAGCATCCGGAAATCAATACCAAAAAAAAGCCCCAACATGGGCGCATGCTCCGGTGTGTCCGAGTAATCACGAATTTGGTTTATATCCCCTTTGTACAAATCCTGATGACTGTCAAAGAGTCGAAAACCAAACATCGCTCCGGCACGAAAATGGAAATCTTCGCGATCCACCGCTTGAGTTGATGAAGCCAAAAGAATCAGTGTACATCCTACTAGTACAGCTGCAAAACGTTGCATATAAGCTCCTGTGCGTTTTCTCTAGTAACAGGTGGTGTGACTGCCAAGCTCAGTGAATGTGTTTACTGGGTAAATAGTCCAGCTCACAGTGGGGTCGTAGAAATCAGTGCCGTCCGGATCACCGTGAACAGCCATGCAGTCTTTAACATGCGTCTCCTGCTCTCCCCATACATATGTTTCGCCATACTCACCCAGCACATCAATGACAACGCTGTTACAGCTTAATTCCACGACGTCATTGCCGCTCCACATCGCGCCATTCCATGGGAAATCACACACCGCCAGAATTGCTGGATCAGCTGTTGTGTTGCACACAACAAACACATCGCCGGGATTGAGGGTTCCCGACAAGGTTGTCGTATAGTTTGGGACAAGGTTTCCGTTGTGATAGGCCTTGATTTCGCATTGGGACAAATCATAGGGGGCAGCCATGGGATTATAGATTTCAACTGCCTTGTTGTTTCCGCTTCCTTCAATATATTCCGAGAAGAAGAGATTGGGAATCGCTGGGGTGACCGTGAGTTCACCAGCGTCAAGGCTGTCGTATCCGTTATCACTGCCGTCCAGATCACACAGCTTCCAGCTCAACCCACCATCAAGACTGTACCGGAAGGCATAATCATAGATGCCGGTAGCGTCGGGCTGGATACGGCTCATGTATTCGTCATCATTGAGAATGCTGAGATTGTACACAGCGGGATACCATGTCCAGCTCCCGTCGGGGGTGCTCCCTTGGGCGCCGTACCCAAGCTCACTGATAATAAATCCACCCTGATCCGTGTCATCGGTCAGCCACTGCTCCCATACCTTGGAGAAGATATAATCCGTGTACTGATACTGCTCCACGGTTGTGGCGTCAGGATACTGGGTGTTACACCAGTTGACCTCACAGAGATCATTTGCGCTTCCGGGGGTACCATAGTCGCCGCTGCCGATCAGGCTCTGGTCTGAGAAACACCAGTGACTGCCATCATCGTTCAATGTATCGGCGGTGGCACCCAGCGCTGCCATTGAAAGGATAATACTGTGGCCGGTAACATGGTTCCATGCTCCATCCCACGTGACTGCATCCAGTGTCACACTGTCGCTGTCTCGATACACCTCAACCGTGCCGTTCCCAGTCTCAAGAACCGGCATGGCCGCGAATTCCAGATCCGTGGGAACACCGCCATTGCTGCCGGTATTGGCATTACGAGCGACCACATAGAAACTGTGGGGTAGCAGCAGAACATAGGGCATCGTTGGGGTGACGATGAAATCATCGGTGGTGCTGTTCCATACATGGAAGCCTACCCCATTCATGAGCAGCGTGCTGTCGGTAGTGTTTACCACTTCGAAATACTGCCCGTCAGCGAGGGAGGTGTTGACTGGCTCAATCATGGCCTCGTTCACCACAAGACTGCCCACGGGAGGAATTATCGCCTCGCTGCACACACCACTGCCTGCTGGCACTTCATAGTAACCTGAGTCACAAGCACAATATGCGTCAACACTGTCAGAATCATCTTCACAGGAAGCATTGGCCTGGCAAATGCCTGCATCCACAACACCATCGCAATCATCATCTATGTTGTTGCAGATGTCGATTGCAGCCGGCTCAATATTGCCGCTGCATTCCACTCCATCCTGAGTGGTGTTGCAGATGTTGGTGCCATATTGACACGCTCCCACATTGGAGGTGCCGCATGAGGCCCCAAGAGTCGGGAAATCTTCATCGATTGCACCATCGCAGTTGTTGTCGAGACCGTCACAGAGTTCAGCGGTTGGGCCCACGTTGCCCACGCACTCAGAGGCTGTATGCAGGGCGTTGCACTGGAGCGTGCCGGTGGAACACTCACCCACGGAAGATCCACAAACGTTGCCAATGTTGAAGCCTTCGTCGACGCCTGCGGTGCAGTTGTTGTCGATGCCGTCACAGATCTCAGTTGCTGCCGGGTTTATCGCTGCGACTGCGTCGTTGCAGTCGGTGTTGTCGTTGACCATGCCGCCGGGGTTTGCGCAGTTTGCGACTGGTACTGCTGTCATGTCGCCGTAGGTGTCGCCGTCCACGTCTGGGTACCAGTTTAGGGTTGCGA
>JAHJLU010000830.1 GCA_018821745.1 Myxococcota bacterium
AAAAAAACAAAGGTCGTCAAACCCGAGAGCTCCCGCCAGGAGAGCAAAGAAGTGTACATCGTGGGGTGGGAGAAGAAGGCCCTCCCGCTTCCCGACACCGCCCAAGGAAAGTCCACCGTCGAGGTACCCCAGGACCCCGAATCCAGGGAGTGAGACATGAAACCGATCCTGCTGCTGCTTCCCCTCCTCATCGCCTGCAAAGAACCTCCCAAGTCAACACCGAGGGTGCAGGACCTCACCCGGATGGTCCCACGGGAAGCGGGTTGGCAGCTCATGGAGGGGCGCGTCTCCTTCTCTGAAAATCTGGTCGTCCTCGGCCGGGGCGTGACCCTGCTCAAATCCTTCGAGGCGGGAATCAGCGGAGTACGGCAGCATGGCACCAGCGACGATCACACCACCATAGTTGACACTTTCCAGAAAGCAGCGATTGAGAAACCCTTTAAAATGAACCGTATCGGCTCCTATTTAAAGGGACTGCGCCTCTCTGTGGACACCTTCAACCCCGCGGGCGTGGTGAACGTTGTCAGTGCATCCGGCGAGGATCCCCACATCATGAACCGGCTGTTCATCCCCCTGTGGCGCTTTCTCCACACCCTGCCACCCGCATCGGGGCCCCAAAGGCCGAAAATAGTCACGGGGTTCTCCTGGACCACCCGCGAGACAGTCACCCGCAGGGTTCAGGGACGCGCCATTCCCGTTTACCGTAAAAACACCTACACCATTAAATCCATCTCCCACACGGGACAGCTCCACTTTGCCGTCATCACGGGCCAGTCCTTCTCAAGCTCCCAGAAGGCTATCACCATGGGACCCTTCACCGTTGAGATCATCGGACGGGGGACCATGGAAGCCGAGTTTTCCCTGGATCGGGGAGTCTTTACCCACATCAAGGGTCGGGAGATCCTGGGTTGGGCCGGTACCTACCAGAAAACCCCCACGGAGAAACCCGTCACCACGGGATACCGTCAGGAGCTCACCGTGGACATTCACCTCACCGAGAACCCATGAAACAGCAATCTATCGAACAAAAAGCACTCAGGGACCTGGAATGGCACCACATAATCACCGCATGGAGTGAGCGCTGCGGGACGGAGCTGGGAGCTATCAAGGCCGCCCACATGCCCCCGGCCCAATCACTCCTTGAGGCTGCGGAGCGTTCCACGCTGCTCGGTGAGCTGCGCTTTCTCGTCAGCACCGGGGACTCACCCGCCTTCTCCCTTTTGCCCTCCATCATGGAGATTACCCATCGTCTTGATCGCGGCGGGACAGTGAAAGCTGAGGCGCTCCACCATGTCATGATCCAGCTCAGCCTGGCCAAGGCGATGAAACGTCTCGCCCTCCCCGGTGAGCGCCCTGCCTTTGCCCGTTTTGTGGCCGATCTTGACCCCATGAACCACCTCTATACCCTCCTCCACGAGTCCGTGGACGAGCAGGGTGAGATACGCTCCAGCGCCAGCCCCGAACTCTACGGCCTCCGCAAACGGATGGCTTCGGTCCAAAAAGAGCTGGTGGAGATCCTCAATGGAATCATGGAACGGCCGGCCATCGCCCCCTTCCTCCAGGATCATTTCCACACCCAGCGCGAAGAACGCTTTGTTCTCCCCATCAAATCTGAGTTTCGCTCCGAGGTGAAGGGTATCATCCACGGGACCTCCGGGAGCGGCCAGACGGTCTTCATGGAGCCCCAGGAGGTTTTCACCCTGAACAACCGCCTCAAGGAAATCCAGTCGGAGATTGAGATTGAGGAGTTCCGCATTCTCTCCCGGCTGGGGGGCGCTGTGGCCGAGAGCACCGACACCCTTCGCCTTAACGAAGGTATCCTCGCCGCCATCGACGCGTGGGTCGGCGCCGCCAAACTGGCCCTCGCCATGGATGGCACTCCGATTTTATTCAATGAAATCGGAAAAATCGACCTGCTTGCCGCCCGACACCCCCTCCTGGTCCTCGACGGCATGGAGGTGGTCCCCAATGACATCACTCTGGAGCGGGGGCGCATTCTCATTATCACAGGTCCCAATGGCGGCGGCAAAACTGTAACCATTAAAACCACGGGGCTACTGTATCTCATGGCTCGCATGGGTCTGTTTGTGCCATGCAGCAGGGGATCCACACTTCCCTTCTTCACCCGCATCGTCACCATGATTGGCGACGATCAGGACATCTCCAGTCACCTCTCCACCTTCTCGGCGCAGATAGTCAATATGAAGCGGGTCCTCGACGAGAGTGACCACGACACCCTGGCCATTCTCGATGAACTGGCGGTGGGCACGGATCCCAACCAGGGTTCAGTCCTCGCCCAGGCGGTCCTGGAGCAGCTTCAGGGCAATCAGGTCACCACCA